>CAZJPD010000022.1:0-16357 GCA_964547795.1 uncultured Candidatus Midichloriaceae bacterium
TATTTGCAACTTATAATATTTTCTAAGAAAATTAACAAGCTTTTTCATGGACAAAAAGCCAATATGACTATAAATTATTATGTGTAAATTGGCGATGATAGATAATTGGATAATGAAAAAAGACTTTTTTTACAAAAAGTCAGGACCGTTTCCCCTAGAAAAAGCAGTTAAAGAAATTAGTTCTAACGTAAAGATTGTCGGCAATAGTAAACTGATGATTAACGATGTTGCTCCTCTTATTGTAGCTGGACAAAATGATGTTACTTTCTTTTTCAACACAAAATATATTCATGACTTGAAAAATACTAAGGCAGGAGCTTGTATATTAAAGGAAGAACATAAAAAGTATGCACCAAAAAACACTACTTTAGTCATTACACCAAACCCCCAGCTAGTATATGCTTTGCTTGTTGCAAAATTTTATCCTGAGCAAAATAGAGAAGCGGTAATCTCAAAATCGGCTAACATAGATGTATCTACAAAAATTGGTAATGATTGTACTATATTGTATGGGGCAGTCATTGGTAAAAATGCGGTTATTGGTGATGGTGTATATGTTGGGTATAATACTGTAATAGGTGATAATGTAATTATTGGTAATAATACAAAAATTGAATCTAATGCTACAATCGTATATGCTACAGTAGGTCAAAACTGCTTGATATATAGCGGAGTAAGGATTGGACAAGATGGTTTTGGCTTTGTACCTGGTGGACCAAAGATAAAGCAGATAGGTATAGTTGAAGTAGGAAATAATGTTGAAATTGGTGCTAATACTTGCATAGATAGGGGGGCACTAAGGAGTACAGTGATAAAAGATAATTGTAAAATAGATAATTTGGTACAGATTGGACATAATGTGGAGATTGGTGAGAACACCATTGTTGTAGCTCAAGTTGGAATCTCAGGTAGCACAAAAATTGGTAAAAATGTAATACTTGGTGGACAAGTTGGGATAGCGGGACATTTGAAAATTGCCGATAAAGTGATGGTTGCAGCTCAATCAGGAGTAATAAATGATATTGCAGAAGGTGAGATTGTGGGGGGTTATCCTGCAATTAAAATTAACGACTGGCATAGACAAAGCATATTTTTAAAAAAACAAACAAATAGATAGTAGATTTTATGGAAAGTGTATTAAGTATTCAGGAAATAAAAAAAATTCTTCCCCATAGGTATCCATTTTTATTGTTGGATAAAGTGGTAGAATTGGAACTGAATAAAAAAATAGTCGCATTAAAGAATGTAACAATTAACGAAGACTTTTTTAATGGGCATTTCCCTGATAGACCAATTATGCCTGGTGTTTTGATTATAGAAGCTATGGCACAAGCTGCTGTTGTTTTTGCAAAAAAAAGTGTAAATGAAAGCGTAGATGATAAGATTGAAAACAAGATTATGTACTTTATGTCTATTGAAAAAGCACATTTTAGAAAACCTGTTGAACCCGGAGATAGTTTATATATTCACGTAGAACAAGTGCAGACCAGACGAAATGTGTGGAAAATGAGCGGTGATGCTAGAGTTGAAGACACAAAGGTGGCCGATGCAATATTTTCAGCAATATTGGCGAAAAACTAAAGAAAGAATATTATTTATGACCATACACAGGACAGCTATTGTAAGAGAGGGAGCTAATATTCACTCCACTGCTGAGGTAGGTCCTTATTGTGTAATTGGAAAAAATGTTAAAATCGATGAAGGAGTGCATTTGCATTCGCACGTATGTGTTGAAGGTGTAACGCATATAGGCGACAATACAAAAGTTTTTCCATTTGCATCCATCGGATTTCCTCCTCAAGATTTAAAATATGCAGGGGAAAAGTCACGAGCAGTGATCGGTAAAAACAATATTATACGAGAATATACTACCATAAATACCGGCACAAGATTAGGTAATATGGAAACAGTTATTGGGGATAATTGCCTGTTTATGGTAGGCTCTCATGTTGCACATGATTGTGTAGTTGGCAATAATGTAATACTAGCAAATAATGCAACACTTGGTGGGCATGTGATACTAGATAATAATGTTATCATAGGGGGGCTTGCTGCAGTCCATCAGCATGTAAGGGTTGGAAAATTCGCAATAGTTGGTGGTGTCAGTGCCGTTGTACATGATGTTGTACCATTTGCAAGTGTTGCAGGTGACAGGGCAAAAATTATAGGAATCAATATTGTGGGAATGAGGAGAAATAATTTTGATAAGGAGTCAATAGATGTTGTTAGAGATGTTTTCAAGGAAATTTTCTATAACACTGACAAGAGCTTTAATGAAAGAGTAGCCCTTGCTAAAAAAAGGTTTAGAGGGAAAGAATTGCAGGATATAATGAAGTTTTTAAACTCTAACGAAAAACGATCTTTTTGTATGCCATATCATGAACAGAGGGCAAATGAATAATAGGCAAATCAGCGATATTGCAATATTAGCAGGTCGTGGATTATTGCCTAAAATAGTTTATCAAGAGTGTATTAACAAAAACATTAAGTGTAGGATTATAGGTCTAAAAGGTGAGGTAGACGAAAGTTTATTTCCAGGTATGGAATATGACTTATTCACACCGCATAATGTTAGCTTAATATTTAAGCATTTAAAGGAGATGAATATCTCAAATATAGTGATTGCAGGTAAGGTTAGCAGAAAGCATTTACCTAAATTAATTTTAGATAAGACAGGTTTGCTAATATTTAAAGAGATAATAAAAAGTGGATTTAACGATACTTCTATCTATTCTGTTATAACAAAATTCATTGAGAAAGAAGGGTTTAAAATTATCTCTCCAGATTCAATTGCTGAAGATTTACTTGCTAAAAAAGGTAAGATTAATGCTATCAGAATAACTGAAAAAGTAAAAAAAGATATAGACAAAGGAGTTAAGATTTTAAGGGGAATTATAAGGTATGATATAGGTCAAGCATTGGTTATTGATAACGGTTTAGTACTCGGAGTTGAGGCTGTTGAAGGTACTAATAATTTGATAGAAAGATGTGCAAAGTTCAGGAAAAGTCTAAAGGGGGGGTTTTTGATAAAATTGTGCAAGCCTCATCAAGATAAAAGGCTAGATTTGCCTTGTATCGGACCGGATACGATAAAAATTATTACAAAGTATGGTTATAAGGGTATAGTTGTTGAAGCTAAAAAATCAATTATAATCGCAGGAGCTCAAACTATAAAGCTTGCCAATGATGGTAAAGTTTTTATTTACGGAGTATAGGTCATGTTTAATCCAATTGAAGAAATTATAGAAGATGCCAAGCTCGGAAAACCTTTTATTATTGCAGATGATGAAAACAGAGAGAATGAAGGCGATATTATAGCTCCAGCTCAGTTTATAAATATTGAGATTATCAAATTAATGATGATATCTGCGAGAGGCCTAATATGTGTAGCAATTGATCAATCCATTGCAAACAAATTTGATCTGAAGCTCCATCCCAGAAGAAATATTGATGATTTTGACACAGCTTTTACTTACTCCATTGATTCAAAAAAAGGTGTTTCTACAGGAATGTCAGCAACAGATAAAGTCAATACTATCTCAAAGCTGGTTGATCCAAATTCAATAATTAATGACTTTAAAGTACCAGGACATATTTATCCTGTGATTGCAAAGGAAAAAGGAGTGCTTGAAAGAAGAGGGCATACTGAAGCTGCTATAGATATATCAAGACTCGCTAATTTAAAACCGGCTATGGTAATTTGTGAAATCATCAATAATGATGGTACTATGGCAAGAAAAGATGACCTTTTAGAATTTGCTAATACCCATGGTATGAAAATTTCTGTTGTAAAAAAGCTAGTTCAATATATTAAAGGACCATAATAATGACTTCAAATCGAAATCCCATAGTTATCGCTTTTGATGGAACTGCTGCCTCAGGGAAAAGTAGTGTTGCCAAATTAGTAGCAAAAGAATGTGGATATGACTATCTTGATACAGGTTTAATGTTCCGAAAGATAGCATATTATTGTATCAAGCAAAATATTGATCTTAACAATAAAAAAGAAATATCAAGGGTGATAAAAACATTTAATTTTGATAAAGACGTCGATAAGAGCAATATTTATTTAGATGCCATAAGCAATGTAGCTTCGCAAATAGCTGTAAAAAGAAGTGTAAGAGAAGCTTTATTGAAAATGCAGAGAAAATTTGCTGATGGCAAAAAAGGGGTCATAATAGATGGTCGTGATATAGGAACTGTAGTTTTTCCAAATGCTGATTTTAAATTTTTTTTTAACGCATCTCTTGAGGAAAGAGCAACTAGAAGGTATAATCAGCTACGAAAGAGTGGAGAAGTAATTACATTTTCCCAAGTGCTTGACTCTTTGAGAATGAGAGATCAACGTGATAAAGATCGTTGTGTTGCCCCTTTAAAAAAAGCAGAAGATTCTTTTGAAATAGATACTACCAGCTTGAGTATTAATGAAGCACTTGATATAATACTTAAGAAAATAGAGAATGACTAACAAAATAACAAAAATATGAACATAGAAAACAGACCTGATTTTTTCCAAGAAAAATTTCCTGAGTTACTGAAAGAAAAGTTGCAGCATCAACCAAAGGAGTCTTCAATTACAAAAGGTAAAGTCGTGAAGCTTATGGCTGATGCAGTTTTTATTGATGTGGGACTTAAAAGTGAAGGAAGAATCCCAATAAATGAATTTTCTGATCAGGAGATAAAAGTAGGGGATGGGGTAGATGTGTATCTTGATAGAATTGAGGGCAAAAATGGTTACATACAATTGAGTAGGAGTAAGGTAGCAAAGGAAAGGGCATGGAATAAGTTTGAAGAGTTGAATGCTAGTAATGGAAGTATGAATGGAAAGATAGTTGGTAAAGTCAATAAAGGTGGATTTGCTGTTGATATAGAGGGTATATTAGCCTTTTTACCTAGTAGTCAGCTTGATATAAGACCAGTAAAAGACCCTTCTGTTTTGATAAATGTAGAGCAACCTTTTAAAATTTTAAAGATAGATAGAGAGCAAGGAAATATTGTTGTATCTAGGAGAGCTATCCTAGAAGAATCAAGAAAAGAAGCAAGAAATGACCTTTTATCTGGAATAAAAGAGGGCATGCTATTTAATGGAGTGGTAAAAAATATAACTAATTATGGTGCTTTCATCGATTTAGGAGAAATTGATGGGTTATTACATATTACAGATATTTCATGGGATAAAATTACACATCCTTCAGAAAAATTAATATTAGGGCAACAAATAGAGGTTGTTGTTATTAAATACGATACCGGAGCTCAAAGGGTATCCTTAGGGTTAAAACAACTTACAGATAATCCTTGGAAAAAATTAAAAGAGAAATATGCTATCAGGAGTAAACATAAAGGTGCAGTAGCTAGTATTTCAGATTATGGTGTGTTTGTGGAATTAGAAAAAGATGTGGAAGGTTTAGTTTATCTCAATGAGATAGGTTGGAATACCAAAAACACACATCCTACAAAGCTTGTTCAGCTAAATGATACTGTTGAAGTGATAGTGTTAGATATGGATATTGATAAACATAGAATTAGCTTAAGCATTAAACAGTGTACGGAAAATCCTTGGATAAAATTCGTAGATCAATACCCTATTGGGACTGAAGTAAAAGCTAAGGTGAAAAGAGTTGTAGATTTTGGTTTATTTGTTAAGGTAATGGGGGATAGTAAAGAGAATGATTTAGATATTCTTGTTCCAGCTGTTGAAATAGGCTGGGATGATAATCCAAAAAATGCATTGAAGAATTTTAAAGAAGGAGATGAAATTGAAGGGGTGGTATTAAGCTCTGATTTAGAACGTGAAAGAGTAACTATTAGCATAAAGCAACTTAAGGAAAATAATTATCAAAAAATTACTAGGCAACCTATAAAATCTGGAATTGTTACATGTAAGGTATTGAAGGTTAGCAAAGACTGGTTAATGGTCGAGACTCCTGAAGGGGTACAAGGGTTTATCAAGAAGTTCGATTTATCTAAGCATGTGGATCAACAAAGACCAGAAAGATTTACTCTTGAGGATAGGATTGACGCTAAAGTTCTTTCTTATGATAAGAACCGAAGGGTTCTTAATCTTTCGGTCAAGGCTTTAGAGATAGCTGAGGAGAAAAAAGCTATAACTGAATATGGTTCTGTAAACAGCGGAGCAAGCCTAGGAGATATACTGGGAGCAGCCTTAGAACAGCAAAACAAAGATACAGCTACCAAGAAGGATAAAGTTTAAAAACAAATCTCCGTTCTGAGTTTTATAGCTTAGCACACTTAGGGTATCTACAGTGTTGCATCCTTGCTCATGTAGCAGTTAATAACGCAGGGTTTGTATGTTTTAGATGTGGAATATCAAGACCTACGTTAGCTGAGGTTTACTTAGCAATACCATCATTTTACCAGAGCAAGCTATTTCCTTGATAATCCAAAAAACAACCAGTCTTTAACTGATTTGCATTTTCAATAATTTTTATCATTCCAAAAACAGTGTCATATACTTCTATAGATGCATTTTGTCCACCCATATCTGTTTTTACCCAACCAGGATGCATTATTATGATCTTTACTCCTTTGTCCTCCAGTTCTAATGAGGCATTTTTCATCAGTGAATTCAAGGCCGCTTTACTTGCTCTATAGCTGTATTTACCAGCAATCCTATGCGATGATATGCTTCCAGCACTTGAAGAAACACACATTACTGTCTTTCCATCACTCGCAATTACATTATCCAGTAGAGTTTGCAAAATGATTATAGGTGCAATGGTATTAGTTTGTAACATTTGGGTCAAATTTTCAACAGTTATCGATTTTATACTGTTTTCCTTGCCATCATAAATAGCAGCATTTAATATCAAATAATCTATTACTTGTTCTGAAAGCTCCATCTTAAGTTTTTTTATATCACTGTCATTTGTTATATCAAGTTTAATCAATCTCAATTTTTTATGTTTATCTGCTAAACGTATCAACTCTTCACTGTTTGAGACATTGCGATAAGTGGCTATTAAATTTTTAATGCTAGGATTTTCTAAAAATTGGCGAATAAATTCAAACCCCATTCCTCTACTTGCCCCCGTTACCAAAACATTGCCCTGTACTTTTGCATCATATAAAAGTATATCTTTTGTCATTTATTTTTACTTGTTTTTAAATTAAATACAACCTTTACGCCATTTGTCGTGTTAGTAAAGTTCAAAGAACTTTCATGATCTTCAAGTATCTTTTTCACTATAGATAATCCCAAACCCATGCCACTTTTTTTAGTAGAAACATAAGGTTCTGATATCTTTAAAAGCAAACCCTCATCAATTCCATCTCCATTGTCTTCAATTGATACTTCTACCCTATTATTATCAAACTCTTTTACAGCAAATCTAATCATCCCTAAATTCTCCCCCTTTCCATATTTTGAAATAATAGATTCAGCAGAATTTTTCGCAATGTTTGTTAAAACCTGTGTGATTTGTGTCTTATCACAGTTGACGTAATACCTTTTAGTTGTGTACTCAAATATATATTTAATATTTTTATAAATATTTTTCTGGCTGAATATCACATCTTTTATGATTCGTAATAAATCATAGTCATCCAATTTAGGCTTTGGAATTCTGGCAAACTGTATGAATTCACTGACTATTGCGTGAATATCATTCACATTTCTAATAATTGTATCGACATATTTCTGATAACTCTCTAAATCGTCTTTATCAATTTGCTTAGAATATTTACTTTTTAACCTCTCAGCAGAAAGCTGTATAGGGGTAAGCGGATTTTTTATTTCATGTGCTATTCTTCTTGCAACATCAGACCATACAACTTCCCTCTGTGCTAATATTAACTCCGTTATATCTTCAAAACTGATCACAATATTACTTATTTTATCATTAATTATTACTGCTCCTATTTTGATAAATAAATAAATCGTTCTTCCCCTTCTCTTTATAATAATATTGTTCTGAAATAAGCTTCTTGGTTCTTTTAAAAATTTTTCTATCAAAGACTTTATTTCAGGTATCACTTCAAAAATTTTACCATTTTCTTGACCCCCCCCCCTAATAAAAAGGAGTGTTTTTGCAGAGTTATTATATAGTCTAACATAACCCTGATTGTCCAAAGCTATTACTCCTGATGATATCTCCCTTAGTACTGTTTCTATAAACTTTATCCGTTCATCAATATTCCTATAGGCTATTTTTAATTCATTATGCTGTTTTTCAATCGTTTTAGTCATTTTATTAAATGCCTTTCCTAACAAAAAAATCTCATCTTTTGACTCTCTCTCAGGGACTCTCACAGAATAATCGCCTTTTTTTATTTTTGAAGTCGCACCTAGCAATTTATTAAGTGGATTTGTTATTATATTTGCGAACTTGACAGAGATCAGAAAAGAAAAAAGACACATCAAAGCAGAAAGAAGGATAAATGCTATTTGCAGTTTTTGTTTTGTAACCTTGATGCCAGAAAGCAGATAATGGTATTTCCTTGCAGAGCCTTGAGCCTTCTTTAAGTAATTAATAATGTCTTGATCAATGTATTTTCCTATAATTAAATAAACATCACCATGATAAAAACTTTCTAATTTTGTAACAACTCTTACCTTATCCTTATTATTATTTTCAAGCAAAACTACTTTTTCTTGATCGATTTTTTCAAATAGTTCAGGTGGCATTCTTTGAAATATAAAAGAAAAACTAAGAGTACTTTTTGCAATTACAACCTCTTTAGTAAAGATCATTGCTTCTGAAATACCTCTGCTTTTAACCTGTTCGTTTAGTATGTGATTCAATTCACTACTTTCACTAATAACCTTTATTTGCTTATCAATTACTTTTTCTATCTGCAATAAATCAAACTTAATATTCTCGTTACTTTCCTTAAGATATAGTTTTGCAACATTTACAGTATCAGAAACAGCCCTACTTACCTGATCATTAAATAATACTTCTATCCCGAAGTAATAATACATAGATGCTAAAAGCCCTATTAATATAGTGGGGGTGATTGTTACAACCCCCGCTATTAAATAAACAATTTTTTTCTTAAGCGTTAGATTTAAAAATTTGTTTTTTAATTCCCTTAGCGCAGAACTAAATTTTGATAATTTCAGGTTTTTTGAGTCTATACCACATAGTAATAAAAATTTTTGTTACTGTTACTGAAGTAAACATAGAACATAAAATTCCCACAGTTAAAGTAACAGCAAACCCTTTTATTGGACCTGAACCAAAAATATATAGTACTAATGCTGCAGCTACAGTGGTTGTATTGGAGTCAAAGATTGTGGCAAAAGCAAACTTGTATCCATTATGTAATGCAACTAATACTGTCCTCCCTTTCTTTATCTCTTCTTTTATTCTTTCAAAAATCAATACATTTGCATCTACTGCCATACCAAGTGTCAAGACTATACCCGCAATACCAGGTAAGGTTAAGGTTGTATTAAAAATCGCTAGTACACTAATTATCATAACGAAATTTATTATAAGGGCAAAATTAGCTATAAGCCCAAAAAATCTATAATATCCAACCATTATTATCAAAACTAGAATTGTAGCCACTATACAAGCTTTGACACCAGCCTTAATGGATTCAAATCCCAGAGTTGGTCCTACCACTCGCTCTTCTGCTATTTTTAATGGCACAGGAAGTGCCCCTGCTCTAAGCAACAATGCTAATTCTGTAGCAGATTCAGGCGTAAATTTTCCAGAGATCACACCATCACCAGATAGTATAGGTTCTCTAATAACTGGTGCACTAATTATTTTGTTATCAAGTACAATTGCTAACATCTTACCATGATTTTTTGTTGTAATATCAGCAAAAATTTCCCTACCTAAACTGTCTAAGCGAAACTTAATCACTGGTTCTCCCATCATTCCATAATCTACATTAGCTGAGCTTAGCATATCTCCTGTCATTACAGGCATATTTTCCACTACTAGTACACCTTTTCCGTTTTCAAATGGCAAGATTTTGGAATTTATTATTAGTTTAATCTTTTCTGCTTCACTTAAGTTTTCCGATATCCCAGACTTTACAATATGGAAGGTAAGTCTTGCCGTCTTACCAATTATTGTTTTTATTTCTTTTGGATCATTCAATCCTGGCACTTGCAATAGAATCATATCGTCGCCAACAGTTTGAATTTCAATTTCTTTAGTTCCAATTACATCTACCCTTCTGCCAATGATCTCCATACTTTGCTTAATTACATCCGCCTTTAACTTATTGATATAACTATTGCTGAAAATTACAGAGACATCATTCCCTGAATACCTAATATCTACTTCATCATCACTAAACTTTTTTATCTTTTTTATTACACCTTTCACATCATCAGTCTTTTGTAGAGAAAATTTTAGCTCTCCTCCTTTCTGCTCCCAATCTTTAAATTTAATTCCTTCCTCAACCAGTCCTATTTTTAATTTTTCTGTAGCTATGGCAAATCTCTCTTTTATATATTCCTCTATATCTGCCTCTATTGTCAATGAAACGCCACCTTTTAAATCCAACCCAAAATTTATTTTTTGATCTGGAAAAAATGGCAATTTTTTTGCATCATAAAAAAATGTCGGAATAGAAAAATAAATTGAGACTAGTATAATTATTATTATGCTGGTAAGCTTCCACTTAGAAAAATTTAACATTACATTTACGATTATATGACTGGCTAACAATAACCAATAAAGGAAATTAATAAGTAATATTTTATATTTATGCAAGAAAAATTTGAATCCACTATCATCATTTTGTCAGCAGGAAATGGGGAACGCATGAACTTATCTTTGCCTAAGGTATTGCATGAAGTGGGATGCCAACTATTGATAGAATATGTACTAAAATTAAGCATGACAATCAGCTCAGATGTTTCGGATATATACATGGTAATCAGCAAAAACTTGAAAGAAAATAAACATTTCAAGGGCATACATAACCAATACGCTTTTAAGCAAATTATCCAGGAAAAAAAATTAGGTACAGGCGATGCTGTAAAGATAGCATATAATCACATAAAAGATTTAAAAGAGTTGGTGCTTGTATTATATGGCGATACTCCTTTTATCAAGCCAAAAACAATACACGATATGTTGCAACAAATAGTAAGTGGAGCAGAACTTTCTATCGTTGGATTTAATGCTAAAAATCCAACAGGCTATGGCAGGATAATTTCATTAGATACAAATAAAGCAGTAGAGATAGTTGAGGATAAAGAGGCATCTCAAGAGCAAAAAAATATCTCCTTATGCAATTCTGGCATTATGCTCATGAAAAAAGAAACACTTTCGGATTTTTTAGGGGATAATGACCAGTGTACTGATACTAATGAATTTTGTTTAACAGATATTGTAAAGCACATAACAGAAAGAGATAAAGCTTGCACTTATGTTATGGCAGACGAGGAAGAAGTGATGGGAGTGAACGATCGGAAACAATTAGCGGTTGCCGAAGAATATGTACAAAAAATCACAACAAAAAATATGATGGAGAAGGGGGCAACTGTTATCAAACCAGAAACCAGTTACTTTGCCGTTGATATAGAGGTCTCTCCCGATGTAACTATTTATTCAAATGTATTTATTGGAAGGAACACGACTATTATGAATGGAGCTAAAATCCACTCTTTTTCATATATAGAGGGAGCACTGATAGAAGAGGGGGCAGTTATTGGACCATTTGCAAGAATTCGTCCCACTACCAAAATTGGTAAAAAGTCAAAAATAGGTAATTTTGTTGAGGTCAAAAACTCAATATTGATGGAAGGGGTGAAGGCTGGACACTTGTCTTATATTGGTGATGCTACGATTTGTGATGATGTAAACATCGGTGCTGGTACAGTTTTTTGTAATTATGATGGCAAGTATAAGCATCATAGTGAGGTTGGAGAAAAAAGTTTTATCGGTTCGAACACTTCAATAATCTCTCCTGTAACTATAAAAAGCAAAGCAACAGTTGCGGCAGGAAGTGTGATTACAAAAAATGTTGAAAAAAACGACTTGGCAATAGCACGTTCAAAACAGATTAATCTAAAGAATAAATCTAAGGTGAAAAGCTAAAAGATGTTGGTATAGTTTTTCATGGGGTATAGGTCAGGGTCTTTATAGCTTGAATTTTTACATCAGATACAATATATGTTGTGCTGATAGGTAAGATTATTTATATTAGAGGTAAAAATGTCATTCTTAATTGGTAAAAAAGCTCCTGACTTCAGTGCAACAGCAATACTAGCAGATAATTCAATAGATGAAAAATTTACATTAAGTAGGTATTTGACAGGTAAGAAAGGAATTTTATTCTTTTATCCATTGGATTTTACATTTGTCTGTCCATCTGAAATTATAGCTTTTGACAAAAAAATTGATGAATTTAGAAAAAGGAATACAGAAGTGGTGGGCATTAGTGTAGATTCGCATTTTTCACATCTAGCATATAAAAACACAAATATAGAAGATGGTGGAATTGATCATATAAAGTACCCATTAATTGCTGATTTAACAAAAGATATTTCTCGTAGCTATGAGGTTTTATTTAATCAATCTGTTGCTCTTAGAGGAACGTTTTTGATTGATGAAGATTTTGTGATCAGACATCAAGTTGTAAATGATTTGCCATTTGGAAGAAATGTTGATGAGACTGTTCGCATGGTAGATGCGTTAATATTTCATCAAAAACATGGAGAAGTGTGTCCGGCAAATTGGAGACCAGGGAAAGCAACAATAAAACCTGATACAGAAGGTATAAAGAAATATTTAAGTAAAAATGCAAGCGAAATTTAGTTTCTAGCTTGAAATGCAAAAAAAGGTAAAGACAAAAGTTTTAATTATCGGTTCTGGACCTGCAGGTTATAGTGCAGCTATATACACAGCCAGAGCTGCTCTTGAACCAGTCCTTATTTCAGGACATCAAGCAGGGGGGCAACTTACTATAACTACAGATGTGGAAAACTATCCTGGATTTGCTAAAACAGTGCAAGGACCATGGCTGATGGAAGAAATGAGGCAACAAGCAGAGAATGTAGGAACTAGAATTGTTAGTGATACGATTGTCAAGATAGATACAGAAACAAATCCCTTCACTGCTACAGGAGAAAATGATACAGAATATATAGCAAACACTGTTATCATTGCAACTGGAGCTCAGGCAAAGTGGTTAGGTTTGGATTCTGAACAAAAATTCATGGGGTTCGGCGTATCGGGCTGTGCTACGTGTGATGGCTTTTTTTACAAAAACAAAAGGGTGCTGATAATAGGCGGTGGTAACACTGCAGTAGAGGAAGCATTGTACCTTACTAATCATGCATCACAGGTAATATTAGTTCATCGTAAAGATCAGCTAAGAGTAGAAAAAATTTTACAAGATAGGTTATTTAAAAATTCTAAAGTTAAAATCATCTGGAATAGTGTGTTAAAAGAGGTATTAGGTTCAGAAAATCCTTTGTCTGTTGAAGGTGCAAAGATTAAAAACCTTAAAACGGAAACAACAAGCAAATTAGAAGTGGATGGTATTTTTATCGCTATTGGACATAAACCAAATTCTGATTTATTTAAAGGCAAGCTCGAAATGGATGAAGGAGGTTATATCATTACTGCTCCTGATAGTACAGCAACAAATATTCCTGGCATATATGCTTCAGGCGATGTACAAGATAAAGTTTACAGACAGGCAATAACAGCTGCCGGGACTGGGTGTATGGCTGCACTTGAAGTTACAAGGTTTTTGGAGAGTTGAATATTATGCTTATGCAGAATAAATTTAATTCATTAGAAGGAAAAATGTTAGTAGCATCTCCAAGACTGGAAGATCATTTTTTTGAAAAATCTTTAATATACATTTTTATGCACGATGAAAATGGGGCTCTAGGCGTAATACTTAATCATATAATAGGCTCTGTTTCTAATCACAAGCTGCTAAAATTGTTGGATGGAAACACAACTAAGATGAAAAACAAGAAGTTGCCAATTGTATTTGGTGGTCCTGTGAATACAGAAAAGGTTATTGCTCTCAGCATCAATAAAGAGCAAGAAAAAAATTTCTCTCATCTTCAGTCTTTAACTTTGCATACAGATATTCAAAATTTTATAAAAAATTGTGTAATGGCAAATGTAGCATCTAAATTTTTACTTGCTAGGGGTATTAGTGCATGGGGTTCCGGTCAACTGGAGCATGAAATTGCTCAAAATACCTGGTTTATTAGCCATCCAGATATAGATTTAATTTTTTCACAAAAAATAAAAGATAAGTGGTCGTCTGTGATAGAAAGCCTAGGACTTCTCAAAAACTCTGCTTATATTGCTCCTTATACTGGCAATGCTTAAAAACAGCATAGCTTTATAGTCAATACCATGATAAAAATATATGACTGGGAAATATTAATTTTACAAACACCGGTAACATATAGTCAATTAGCATTTCTAAATATACTATGTGAAACCATCCAGTTTTTTTGCCCTTGTTTTGTGCCTTAACTTTCTAAGAGCCTTAGCTTCAATCTGCCTAATTCTTTCTCTTGTAACATGAAATTGCTTTCCTACTTCTTCCAATGTATGGTCAGCTTCCATGCTAATACCAAATCTCATTCTAAGCACCCTTTCTTCTCTAGGAGTTAAAGTTGCTAATACTCTTGTTGTTGTTTCCTTAAGATTGGAATGAATGGCTGAATCTATTGGCTTTATTGCATTAGCATCTTCGATAAAGTCCCCTAATGTACTCCCTTCTTCATCTCCAATTGTATTTTCCAAACTCGTTGGTTCTCTTGAAATTTTTAATACTTTTCTTACTTTGCTGATAGGAATAGATAATTGCTCAGCTATTTCTTCAGGAGTTGGATCCCTTCCTAAATCATGATTGAGTTGTTTTGAGGTACGAATAATCTTGTTAATAGTTTCAATCATATGTACAGGTATCCTAATTGTGCGTGCTTGATCTGCAATTGAACGTGTTATTGCCTGCCTTATCCACCAAGTAGCATATGTTGAAAACTTGTATCCTCGACGGTATTCAAATTTATCGACAGCCTTCATTAAACCAATGTTTCCTTCTTGAATTAAATCCAAAAACTGCAAACCCCGACTAGCATATTTCTTGGCAATTGATATTACAAGCCTTAAATTTGCCTCTACCATATATTCTTTTATTTTTATAACTTCTCTTTCCCATTTTTGAATATGTTTAAAAGTTACCTTAAAATCTGAAACACACATCCCAGATTGCTCAGAAATTTTCTTAAATTTTCGCTCGGATTTTTTAAAAATGTCGAGGTTATCCTGTACTAATTGTCTATATTTTGCTCCTTTGTCCTGGAAAAAGTTTAGCCAATTATCTTCCAACCTTATGCTATTATAAGTTTCTATAAACCTCTCTTTCTTAAATTTAGCTTTTGTAGCAACCTTCATTAATTTGATTTCTGTTTGAATAATTGTTTTATTAATACCCTTTAATTTTGCAAAGATGTTGTCTATATATTGCTCATTAAGCTTTATTTCATCCAATAAAATCATAATTTTATTCAAATATTCTTCGTACTGTTCTGCAATGCTGGGAGTAATCTCTTTATTATTTTTATTAATAGGTATGCAATTGAACTTTAATAGCTCTCTGCTATATTTAGATATTACAGATAGTATGGCTAAAATTTTTGGTTTCAAATCATTTTCAATGATCGAAATAGAAGTACCAGAATCATCACTTTCAAAGTTTTCACTATCATCGTCAATTTCATCATCACCTTTATTGTTAAGGCTTTCATCTGAGTTACAACTTTGATTATATAAAATCTCACTATTTGCTGTTGCATCAATGTCAATAATTTCCCTAAGTAGCTTTTTGCCTGTTAATATGTCATCATACCAATCACATATTTCTCTCAAGACAATAGGAGTTTGAATCAAATAATATATTTTTTTGTTTCTGCTGCTTTCAATCTTTTTAGCAATTTCAACCTCTCCCTCTCTTGTGAGCAAAATTCTATGCCCCATTTCTTTTAAATACATCCTAACTGGATCATTGGTTGTAGTATTATCATTAAGATTATGACTTATGGAATTAAGTTCAAAACTCTCAACAACTCCCTCACTTTTTAAACCATCATCTTCTTTTTTGGTATTGATAATTGAAATTCCTGATTCTTCCAAAAATGCAACTATCTCTTCAACCATACGGTATTTTGAATTTAGAGGCAGTATCTTATTAAGTTCTTGAGAAGATATTTTTCCAATCTTGATATATTTTTGTAGCCTGTTGTGAAATCTTGTATCTACTAATTTAGTTTTGGTTTTGGTCATTATAAATTTAAAATTTTGTTTAACAAAATATACACAATTAGCAATCTCTGATTTTGTTTTCAAGCTTACGTTGACATTCTTTTAAGTATAACATCTTTTCCATT
>CAZJPD010000023.1:0-11593 GCA_964547795.1 uncultured Candidatus Midichloriaceae bacterium
TCTAAATATCTTGCCAATAAATCAACTTCAACATTTACCAATGAACCAACTTGTAGGTTAGATAAATTGGTATGATTTAATGTATGCGGAATAATATTTATAAAAAATGATTTATCGTCCACAGCATTTATGGTGAGTGACACTCCATTAAGTGCAACAGCTCCCTTATAAGCAATATATTTTTCTACTTTTTTTGGTAGTTCAAATTGCATCACTTTAGAATCCCCACTTTTTTCAATTGCTAATACTTGAGTGCAACAATCAACATGACCTTGGACAAAGTGCCCATTTAGCAAATCTCCTACCTTTAATACTTTCTCCAAATTCACTTTATATCCTTTTTGCCAATGAACTAAATTTGTTATGTTTCTAGTCTCAAGAGAAGTTTGAACTACAAAACTACTTTTCAATACTTCAATTACTGTTAAACAAATACCATCGCACGCAATCGAATCACCTATTGATATCTTTCCTGTATTTAAAGAAGTTTCTACCTGTATTTTCCAATCTTCGCTCTTTTTGCAGATATATAAAACAGTCCCTACATCAATCACAATGCCACTGAACATCTGCCTTATTTTTCTTGCACTAAACTAAAAAAGAGCTATCCTAAATAAAAAGAATAGTCAAACTAATAGTAGCTAAATTGGTATGAAGATATATCTTGATAGTTGTGACGTCGAGGCAATTAGAAAGTATAAGGAGTTGGGTATAGTGGATGGGGTAACCACTAACCCCTCAATTATTGCAAAGTCAGGCAGAGATTTTAAAACAGTTATAACTGAAATATGCGAAATTATAGACACTTCTGTAAGTGTTGAGATCATGGCTACTGAATACAAAACAATGCTGGTTGAAGCAGGAAATCTTGTCGACATTGCTCCGCAAATTACAATAAAATTACCAATTACAGAAGATGGTCTTAGGGCTTGTAAAATCTTGGCTGAGAAATCAGTTGCGGTGAATATGACTTTGTGTTTTTCTCCTACACAAGCTTTGTTAGCAGCAAAAGCTGGTGCTACTTATGTTTCCCCTTTTATAGGTAGGCTAGATGACATGGGGAGAGATGGACTTGGTTTAATAGCAGATATTTGTGCTATATATGGGAATTACCCAGATATATCAACACAGATTTTGGCAGCATCCATAAGAAATACTATACATATTATAGAGGTAGCAAAGTTGGGGGTAGATGTGGTAACTTTGCCACCAAAACTTATTTCTACTATGATAAATAACCCTCTGACAGAAAAGGGGTTGAGTATTTTTCTTAATGATTGGAATAATGCAGGGATATAGAATTGTGTTGACAAGAATGTTGTTTTTTGTGGTGTTTTGTATGCCAATCCAAGAGTTTGGACAAGATACTATGTTCGATATCTACAAGCAACGACTCGAATTTTTGACTAGAAATGATGCTGTTATCGCACAAAATATTGCAAATGCAGATACTCCGAAATATAAACCTAAAGAACTCAAAGAAAAAAAGCAAATAGAAATAGCATAAATTTATATACAACGAATCCTATGCATATACATGCTGATGAAAAGGTAGTAAATATACATTGGCACAAGCCGAAATTCTTGAAATTAAACCTGATGGAAATGCGGTTACAATAGAAAATGAATTGTTGAAGAAAAGCCGTAATTCGATGCACTTACATCAAGTAGCTAACTTATACAATAAGTCCAGAAGTATGATGAAACATGCAATTACAGGACATATAAAATGATTAGATATAGCTTATTATTTGTTATTACTGTAAGTAATATTATTTTTTGTTTTAACCCTCATGCTAGGGAAAAAAGTGCAGATGACCCACTGGATGCAGCGATAAAAATATCTGTAGCAGGTATGCAAGCACAAAATCATCGACTTAAGGTAATTGCACAGAATATGGCTAATGCAAATGTTACAGGAAAAAACCCTAATGAAGACCCCTATAGGCGACAAATTATTTTTTTCAAAAATGAGTTTGATACTAAGCTGAATACGAAAATTTTAAAAGTTGATTCAATCCAAGAAGATAAATCTGCATTCACTCTTAAATACGAGCCTAACCATCCTTCTGCTGATAAAAATGGCATGGTAAAATATCCGAATGTGAATCTTATCATAGAGACAGTAGACTCAAAGGAAGCAAAGCGAACTTTTGATGCTAATGTCAATGCGTTAGAAATAGCGAAAACAAATCAGAATAAAATTCTTGAGTTAATGAGGTAAAATATGACATCCACTACACCTATTTCTTCAAGTTTCAACCAAGCTATTGATGCGTATAAAAAAGCGAATAAACAAGCTATAGGTCATGGGCGGCAACCCTCTGCTGAGGATCAATTAATCAAACAAACTGATGGCTTGGGTGTTTTGCATGCTGAAGATAAAATTGATGTTATAGCACAGGGTAGTACAAAATCAGCACCATTTTCTAGCATTATTCAAGAAGTCATAGAAGAGAAATGTCAAAAAATAAAAAAATCAGAAAAAGTTGCTATGGAGGCAATAAAAGGTAAAACCAATATGGTTGAAGTTATGGCAGCTATTAATGAATCTGAAATTGCTCTACAAGAAATGATAACAGTGAGAGATAAAATAATTTCTGCATACCTGGATATTTTAAAAATGCCTCTATAAACAACTTTGTTCCATAAATACAAAGTTCAGTTATGGCTCAATATGCCAACATTACCGAATTAATTCCATATAAACCTAAATTTTGTGCAGTTAAAGGACTAAAGGTTTTGCATCGTTGTTCAGATGATTTAAAAGGGTAGTGTGTCCAAATTTCCAATTATCTTGAGCATCATGGGCTATCATAAGTGTGGTTCTATTTTTGAATTAGTGCTATACTAAAAGAATTAATAGATAAAGATATCAATTACATGATTAATGGTAAATGGGGATTTTGCCTGACTTTTTTAATCTGCCTTGCTCTTAGTCATAACTGTATTGCACAAAAAATAGGGGAATGTGCTGTCACTCCTGAAATATGGAGCATAGGGATTTTGCCTGAGGCGAAAATTCAAATAATTTAACCACAAGTTATACTTCATTTGAAACTGCCAAAGGTAAAAATAATGATTACAGGAAAAATATTAGATGGTAATTGCGTACCAATAAGTGGGGCTAAAGTAAGTATATGGCAAGCCAACACCAGGGGGGTATTTCAATTTAATGCCAAGAATAAACAATACTTCGACAAGTATTTTAGAAGTTCAGGAAATATGATTACTGATAATGTTGGGAATTTCCAGTTTATCACTGTTTATCCAGGAAAGATCAATAATTTCACTCCTAGCATTATATTTAAAGTAGAGCATTCAAGTTTTATGCCAATGGAAACAAAAATGTTTTTCCCAGAATATAAGAATTACCATACTATCAAGAGCATGAATGCCTCTATTATAAAAGAACAAATTCCATTGCTAGTTGCAAAAAAAGTTAGTAGGGGTAATAGCATGCCGATATACTCATTTGTGATAACACTGAAACAAACAAACTCTTATAGAGAGTATTAAAAAGTAATTTTGGCTATGACTATGAACAAGCTTTTAAAAAGCACAAACAAAAGGATTTTAGTAGCTAATTGGAAAACTTATATTCAAAACTTAGCAACTGTAAAAAATACAATAGATGGAATAAATAAATTTCTTGATACGGTGGCAGGACTCATTATCTGCCCTCCTTCCATTTATATACAAACACTAGTGGAAAAAATAAAAAATCCTAATATTGCCATAGGTTCGCAAGATATTTCTGTTACAGAATCTAATGCAAATACAGGAGAAATTTTAGCCTCGATGCAAAAAGATATGGGTTGCAGTTACTCAATTATTGGTCACTCAGAAATACGAGGATGCTACAAAGAAAACGACAATATCGTTGCAACTAAATCTAAGATTGCCCTAAAATATGGTATCACTCCTATCATATGTATTGGAGAAACCATAGAAATTAGAAATAATGGGAATTATCTTCAATTTTTAATTAATCAATTAATTGAATCACTTCCCCCAATTGAAAACATTTCAGGTAATACAATTATAGTTGCATATGAACCTGTTTGGGCAATTGGCATAGGCAGAATTCCTAGTACTGACCAAATTACAGAAGTCATTACAAACTTAAAACTAATACCTGGACTTAAAAAGTGTCAATTTCTCTATGGTGGTTCGGTTAATGAAAACAATATCAAAGAAATTAGCTCGATCAAAATATTGGACGGGGTATTAGTAGGTGGTGCCAGTACAGATATTAACAAATTATCTGCAATCTATCAGGTATTAGGTTAATACCAAATATCAAAAATAAGTTGACAAATAAGTTTAAACTTTGACTTTTAACTTTAACATAAATATTAGCTAGTTATTTTATATAGTTTTATAAGTAAATAAGATATTTAGAGATGCTGTTATATTTAAGGAAGTCTATAGTAGGGATTTTAGCGATTGTTTTTCTGTTTAGATTCACCAGTTCGTTAAGTTGTGCTTCTACTAAGCCTATAAATATCACCCCCTCTATACAGAAATCATCTAACTATGCCAGTATAGTAGTAAATATCAATACGGGGAAGGTGCTTTTTTCAAGAAATGCGTACCAGCAAAGATATCCGGCATCACTTACAAAGATGATGACGCTGTATCTAACTTTTGATGCTCTTAAACGAAAAAAGTTATATCCGTTACAAAAACTCACTGTATCAAAGAAGGCATCACACCAACCCAAGAGTAATATAGATTTAAAAAAAGGACAAAAAATCACTGTACGTAAGGCTATTCACGCAGTCATTGTGAAATCTGCAAATGATGCAACTATTACACTTAGCGAAGCCATTGCTGGTGATGAAAGTAAATTTGTTATACTTATGAATAAGGGGGCTAGAAAATTAGGGATGAAGAATACAAGGTTTCGAAATCCCCATGGATTATACGATGCAGAACAATACACAACTGCTGCTGATATGGCAAAGTTGGCAAGTGCTTTAAGAAAAGATTTTCTACGTTATTACCATTTGTTTTCAATGCAATCATTTGTGTACAGAGGCAGAGAAATAAAGGGGCATAATAGAGTATTGAATAGGTATGAATGGGCAGATGGGTTAAAAACAGGGTATATTGATGCCTCAGGATTTAATTTAGCCACTTCCACTAAAAACCCCAGAGGCAACCTAATTGCCGTTGTGATGGGTGGGCAGACTGCAAGAATTAGAGATGACCATATGATAAAGTTATTGGACAATGCGTATGCAAAGTTAGGTAGTCGTAGAAAAACTATCAAAACGCCGGTTTTGATTAAGAATCATACTCCAACTGAATTAGGGGTTTTTCAATATGCTAAAGATACATCTCAAAAAAATCACAAGGATAAATTTTGTTGGGATGTTTTAGATCTTCATTGACACTATCATGACGAGTAACTTGAGATTATTTCTTCCTGTACAAATAGTGAGTATGTCGAAAATTCAGCTAAAAAAGGCAGATATTCACTATTTGCTGAATGTAATGAAAGTCAAAAACCAAGAGGAAATCAATATATTTAATGAACGTGATGGAGAATGGATAAGCCAAGTTCATATATCATCTCGGCATGATGTATTTTTATTGCCTATAAAGAATATAAAAAAGCATGCAACCACTTCTAAGGTTATCTTGGCATTTGCGTTATTAAAGCGACAGAACAATAGTCTAGTAGTACAAAAAGCTACAGAATTAAATGTCCGTGAAATATACCCCATACTTACTAAAAGAACTATTGTAAAAACTGCGAATATTGAAAAGCTTAATCTTGTTGCAAAGGAAGCAACTGAGCAATGTGGAAGGCTTGATATTCCCAAAATTCACCCTATATTAAAAATAAGTGAGGTTGTTAAGAAGAGCAAGCACAGCAATATAATATTCTGTAATAGCCAGCAGGAATCAGAACATATCTTAGAACTGCAAACAAAGCTAGATTGTGAAAAAGATTCTATCGTCTTAATCGGACCAGAAGGAGGATTTTCTCATACCGAACTTACACACTTGAGTTCTGTTGAAAATGTTTTTAATGTAAACTTAGGCGAATTAACTTTAAGAGCAGAGACGGCTGTTATAGCTTCTTTATTTAGTATTCAAACGATATATGATTTAAACAGATAAATGATGACACATACAGATGGTGCAGTAGAGGAGTTTAATCGTTTTATCCATAAGAATAGCGACAAAATTAATGGTTGGCTGAAAGATAGAGAAACAAAAGATGTACCAATATATTCTTCGGTTGATATCAGGAATGCTAGGTTTAAGATTGCTCCTGTTGATATAAATTTATTTCCCTCAGGTTTTAACAACCTTTCTCAAGAAGCATTAAAAATTGCTACGGCTTGCTTTTCCCATTTTTTTAAAAAAAACTTTACTAACATAACAAAAATAGCAGTTATAGCAGAAAACTTTACTAAAAATATCAAGTATTGGGAACACATAAAAGCCATTTTAAAGGTTTTATTGAATACTAAGCTGGAAGTCAGGTTAATAGCCTTGCATAATGAATTATCAGAAGCAATAAAAGAAGTTGAAGTTTTAAAGCTGAAAAACAGGGGAATATTTTGATAATAGATGGAAACTGGTCTTCTGACTTAATCCTACTAAATAACGATCTTACCGAAGAAATACCAAACGAATTAACTAGCATCACAACTCCTATATTACCAAGCTTGGAATATGGTTGGCATAGTAGGAAAAAATGTCTTCATTATAAAGCGTATAATAATCTTGCAAAACAATTCTGTGATGTATTCGCTATAGACCCCTGGCTTGTTTCCACCTATTTTACAAAATGCCAAAATATAAATTTTAGAAAAAAAGAAGGGTTGGAGTGTATTGCAGATAATGTTGAATCACTTATTATGAAAATTCAGCAGAAATACGATGAATATAAAATACAAGAAACACCGACTGTGTTTATAAAAGCTAATAACGGGACTTTTGGACGTGGTATAATATCCGTTAAAAGTGGAAAAGAGGTTATGAAGTTGAATAAGAAATTGCGACATAGCCTTAATACGATAAAAGGTAGTGTTGTAAATTCAGAAGTTGCTATTCAGGAAGGAGTTAAAACGATAGAAAAAATTCAAAATTATCCTGCTGAAAATATCATTTATCTCATAGTCAATGAAGTGATAGGCAACTTTGCTAGGTATAATATTAATAAGGATATTAACCACAATTTAAACTCCAGGGGTATGTTTTTTCTCAGACTTCTCCACCTACGTTAAGCGAAATTTTAGTTAGTAAAATTGCAACCATCGCTGTTACCTATGAGTAAAATTTTTATAGAATCAGAATTGTTAAAAGAATTAAACATTACACATGGTTTCTTTACCAGAAATGGAGGATGCAGCTCTGGTGTATATAGTAGTCTCAACTGTAAATTTGATAATGGTGATCTAAAGAAAAATGTACAAAAAAACTTAAAGCTTGTGGTTGATTGTTTTGGTTTTGATAGCAATAATTTTACATTGTTAAAACAGATACATTCTAATAGAGCAGTCATTGCAAATAATACTCTTAATACAACAGAAGGAGATGCTATTATTACAAATAGTCCAGATGATTTAGCTGGTATTGTTACTGCTGATTGCGTACCAATATTAGTCTGGGATGATATGAACAAAGTTGCAGTAGCTATTCATGCTGGCTGGAAAGGGGCATATAATGGTATTATAGAGAATTCGCTAAACCAGATTGGCAAATTTGGAAAAAGTCAAAAAATATATGCCACGATAGGTCCTTGCATACAGCAAAAGAGTTATGAAGTCTCCGAAAGTTTGCTTCAATTATTTATGGAACAAAGTTCAAAAAACAAAAGATATTTTGTTGATTCAAATAACAAAGATAGATTTTTGTTTGATTTACCGAAATATTGTTATGATAAATTGATTGGGTGTGGAGTTATAGATATAGATAATTTAGGAATTGATACATATTCAAATGCAGAAAATTTCTTTAGTTGTAGAAGGTCATACCATAATCAGGAAAAAAATTTTGGACGCCAAATTTCAGTGATAAGTCCGTTAAAACAGAAATTCATGGGTGCAGGAGGATATAGTAAATTAGGTTAATAAGTAGACAAGTGTGGAGAGAAGAAGTATAAAGAAAGAGAAAAAGAGGTATGTGGTGACATACGGATACAGTACATGAGGGTAAGGGTGATAAAGTACATAGAGGGAGGTGGAAAAAAAAGTGAAGCAAGTAAGTTGTTTAAAGTATGTAGGCAAATGATATATAGCTGACTCAAATTCCAGAATTAAAGCCAGGATTAACTATTGTTTTAGATAATACTTCTATACATAGAACTTTAAAAATAAAAGAGCTTTTTCAAAAGACAAAATGTAAACTAGTCTTTTTACCCCCTTATTCGCCTGATTTAAACAAAATTAAACCTCAATGGGTTAATCTTAAACATAGACTCACAAATTTTCACGATACCCCAACTTCCTTTTTCCTCTCCCTTAATATTTCTTTATTAAATATAGCTTATCATACAAAGGTTTGGACATATTACTAATATATTTTCGTTATTGCGAGCCTGTGCAACAGGCGTGGCAATCTACCCTCCTGCCCTGTCATTGCGAACTCACAGAGTGAGTGTGGCAATCCCTGGATCACCACGATCGCTGTTGCGATCTCGTGATGACGGGGGTAAGAAGTTACAATCTCGTGATGACGGAAATTGTGAAGGCTTTTTATGTCTTAACCTTTCTTGCTTTTGCTATAATATCCAATATCTCATGACTTAATCTTTTTAATGCGAAACTCGTGATTACACCTGACCAAAGGTTTTTATTTTTATTTTTGGATGAATTTCGTTTTGAGATAAAACTACAAGATTAGGTCTAAACCTTTCAACAACTGATCTCACAAATGGTCTTAACATAGGTGAAGTCAGTAAAATGAGGATGATTTTAGAAATAGCGACTCTATTCAATTCCGCATTTACTCTTTCTACAAACTTATGCAGTTTGCTGGGTTGCATAGCTAGATGTTTATTATCATCCTCTCCTATTAAGCTTTCAATAAAGATTTGTTCCCAGCTAGATGACAAAATAAGTATGGGAATAAACCCTCCTTCATTTAAAAGTGAGTAGCAAATTTGCCTACTGAGCCTTGCTCGAATATGTTCTACCATTCTTGTGACATTTGTTGTTGTATTTGCAATCTCTGAAATTGCTTCAAGAATAGAAGGCAAATCCCTGATAGCTACTGATTCACTTAATAAAGTTTGCAATATCCTTTGAAAAGTAACAACAATAATCTGCCCTGGCACTACTTCCTCGGACAGTTTTTTATGATCTCCTTCTAAATTTGACAGCAATTCTTTAGTACCACTATACGTCAACAGTTCTGTTATATTTTCTTTGACTATTTCAGTTAAATGAGTTGATATTACTGTGATGGGTTCAACTACAGTATATTCCTTAAATATACCTTCTTCCTTTGCACTTTTTTCAATCCACTTTGCAGGCAATCCAAAAGTTGGCTCTACCGTATCTTCTCCCTCAATCTCAATTTTACCACCCGTTAGATTGATGACTAGTACTTTATGTGGTTGTATTTCACCCGTGCCACATCCTATATCCTTAATCTTGATTACGTAAGTTTTTGGAGTTAATTGCATGTTGTCCTGAATTCTAACGGAGGGTAGTATAAACCCTAAATCCCTTGCAATCTGTTTTCTTAAAGCTTTGATTTGGTCTGTTAGTTTATACTCATCATTGGTATCAACCATTTGCAAAAGCTCATACCCCAATTCAATCTTAATGTAATCTATGTGTAGTGACTGTACGATAGCTTCTTCTTGGGTCAACTCTTTTTGTTTAGGTTCTTCCTTCAATTTTGCTTCTGCTATTAGTGCCTCTTTTTTATTCTTATTTAAAACATACGTAAATATGGCACAGAGTAAACCAATTACAGTGAATGGAAGGAACGGAATACAAGGCATTAAGCTCATAACTACAAGTAATCCGGAACAAGCAAATAAAGCCTGTGGATACCTGCTAAGCTGTTGAAAAATTGCTTTTTCTGCTGACCCATGTACACCTGATTTTGTAATCAATAAACCAGCACTAATGGATACTATCAATGCTGGTATTTGAGCCACTAAGCCATCGCCAATAGTAAGTAAAGTATAGGTTTGTAATGCTATATCAAAGCTCATCCCTTTTTGTATGACTCCGATAATAATGCCGGCAACAAAATTGATAAACGTGATAAGTAACCCTGCAATGGCATCTCCCCTTACAAATTTACTTGCACCATCCATTGAGCCAAAAAATGTGTTCTCATCTTCCAATGTTTTTCTTTTTTCTCGAGCTTGATTTTCATTAATGATTCCAGCAGAAAGGTCAGCATCTATGGACATCTGTTTACCTGGCATAGCATCCAAACTAAACCTTGCTGCTACTTCCGCAATTCGCCCAGAACCTTTGGTTATCACCACAAAATTTATTATCGTTAGAATTCCAAATACTATAGCACCAATAACTACAGAACCTTGCATTACAAAGAAACCAAAAGCCTCTACTACATGCCCTGCAGCAGATGGTCCTAAATCCCCATCTGCAAGTATCAATCTAGTAGTCGAAATATTAAGTGCTAACCTAAACATTGTAACGACAAGCAAAATACTGGGAAAAGCACTAAAATCAAGAGGCTTATCGATAAATAATACAGTTAGCAATATGAGAACTGAAAAGGCTATTGATATGCTTAACAGGTAATCTAAAATTCCAGGAGCAACAGAGAATATTAAAAAACTGATTATAAATAAAATCCCCACTGCAAAGATTATGTCCCTCTGTTCTCCAGCATCAAAAAATTTTTTTATAAACTTGCTATTCCTGACACCAGAAATGATATTTGCTATATCCTCGATATGCTTAAAATTACCACTCACAGGTATCTAAATTTTCCTTTAAGATGTAATTAAAGGTATCAATTATTTAAGAAATATTCTAGTTCTATCTCATTATTGTACTAAATACCGAAAATAACTTGAGATAATCAGGTATATGTTTTTGAGCAAACAAAAAAAGGTTGCACTCCAGATTGATCCAATTGAAAAACTGGATTTTGCAACAGACAGTACCATGTTAATTGCCAGTGAATTACAGAATAGGGAATATCAATTATTTTATTATTTACCACGAAATCTGTTTTTTGAACGTGGGGGTTTATATGCAATGGGTAGTTATATTGAACTTGATTATAGCAAAGGCACTTTTTCGAAATCTGAAAAGCAAAAAGTGTTATTGGAGGATTTTAAGGTTATATTTATTCGTCAAATACCACTATTTAATCAGGAATATCTAACAACTACCTACATGCTTGAAACACTGAAGCGACCCTTGATTCTCAATGAACCGCAAGCTATACGAAATGTTGCAGAAAAGCTAAGCATAATTAATTTTCCCAAATTCATTCCGGAAACCATGATTACTGCAAGCAATCAAGAAATTAAAAGATTTTTGGCACAATATAAGATAGCCATCCTGAAACCATTGTATGATTGTGGTGGAAGAGGGGTTATAAAATTAAGTCATGATAGCAATAATACAAA
>CAZJPD010000023.1:11603-14530 GCA_964547795.1 uncultured Candidatus Midichloriaceae bacterium
GTATGGTTATGTCATGTTACAGGAATATTTATCTGATGTTGTTACATTAGGGGATAAGAGAGTACTGTTTATGGATGGGGAAATTATAGGTGTGATTAATAGAAAGCCACAACCTGGAGATTTCAGAGTTAATATGTTAATGGGAGGTAGATCGTATAGCACATCCTTAACAAAAAAAGAAAAAGACATATGCCATTATGTTGGAAAATTTTTAAAAGATAGAAATTTATTTTTAGTGGGGATTGACTTAATAGCTGAGAAGCTAATTGAAATAAATGTTACTTCTCCTACGGGATTTGTTGTAATAAATAAACTTTACAAACAAAATATAGAGAAGATAATCGTAGATCAAATTGAAATAAAAATAAAAAATTGATACAATGCGAAACTATTTAAATATTCAAATTTCTAGGTGATAAATATAAAACGTAGGGGACTTATGTTTATTTTATCTGCCCCGTCAGGGACGGGTAAAACGACATTAGCAGATAAGATAATAAAGAGCGATCAGCATATTTCTTTATCAATTTCTTGTACAACAAGAAAGAAGAGAGAGAGAGAAATCAATGGTAAACATTACTATTTTCTGGATAGAAAGCAGTTTGAAAAACAAATTGATGATGGTGAATTCCTAGAATACGCAGAAATTTTTGGACAACTCTACGGTACACCTAAGATAGAGGTTTTAAGCAAATTGGAAAAGGGTGAGGATGTATTATTCGATATAGATTGGCAAGGACATAAACAACTATCTGCAATTGTAAGGTCAGACGTTACCAGCGTTTTTTTATTGCCCCCCTCTAAAGAAGAATTATTTCAAAGACTTCGATTTAGAAAGCAAGATAAGCAGGATATTATTCAGCAAAGGATGGAGAGGTCAGATGAAGAGATCAGCCATTGGCATGAATATGACTATGTAATCATTAATAGAGATGTAAACCATAGCATGGAGAAGTTAATATCTATCCTTAAAGCTGAAAGACTAAAAAAAGAAAGAAGGGTAGGTTTAAATGATTTTGTTAGCACATTAATTCATGAAAAATTTGTTAAAAGTAAAATAGTTTAAGTAAGAATAACCCCCATATATTGAGTTAAAGAGGCATCCAGATAAATTAACCTACAAATTGCAACAAAAATATTGCTTTTAACGTTTTGACAACATTCTCTTTGATAATTGTGTAGAATGTGATTATAGTATTTTCTTCTGTATAGGTAAATTAGGTCATTTGATTTTAAACTGTCTACTGGGCATAGTAAGCCATATTGGAGAATGAAATTGAAAAACAATCCCCCTATCTTACAACTTAAAGATGTATGCAAAAAATTCCAAGATGGAGAGGGGATATTTAATGTTAATTTCTCCATAAATAACGGAGAATTTATCTCTATACTTGGTCCTTCCGGCTGTGGAAAAACAACACTTTTGCGACTAATTGGAGGATTTGAAATTCCAGATGCTGGCAATATTTATATAGAAGGAACACAAGTTGATGTTGTACATTCATCAAATCGGAAAGTAAATATAGTATTTCAAAATTACGCTTTGTTTCCTCATATGAATGTATATGATAATATTGCCTTTGGTCTGAGGGTAGAAGGAAAGGATAGTAACTATATTGAAGAGAAAGTAACAGAAATTGCTCAAAAAGTGGGATTGGAAAAGCTGTTATTGAGAATGCCAAATCAACTTTCTGGTGGGCAAAAGCAAAGGGTTGCAATCGCTCGTGCTATTATCAAAAAATCACGTATATTATTACTTGATGAACCGCTGAGTACCTTGGATAAAAAGTTACGCCAAAAAATGCAAATAGAGTTGAAGCAACTCCAGAAAACTTTGGGTATAACATTCATCCTTGTAACTCACGACCAGGAGGAAGCACTTTCTGTAGCTGATAGAGTTATAGTGATGAGTGGGGGGAAAATTGAGCAAATCGGCACGCCTAGGGATGTATATGAATCTCCTATCAACTTATTTGTTGCAGAGTTTGTAGGGGAAATCAATATTTTTGATGCTGAGATAACTTCAATTAAAGATGGAAAACTTACTATGCTTGTGGAAAATGAGATAATTTACACAACAGAAATTGATGAAAACTATAAAGTAAAAGATAAGGTAAAGTTAATATTCAGACCAGAAGATTTAAGAACTGAAACGATAAAAGATTCTGAAACTTTGGAAAATGTATTGATTGGTAAGGTTGAGGATACTACCTACAAAGGAGCAACCCTTGAATCTACAATAATCTTGAAAAATGGTAAAAAGATTAAGGCTAGTGAGTTTTTTGACGAAGATGATGAGGATTTTGATTATAAAATAGGTGAGGATGTTACAGTCACCTGGATAGATGGTTGGGAGGTGATTTTAAAAGATGAAGAATAATTTTATATTTAGAAAAGTCATCATTTTTAATACAGTTTTTTGGGTGTGTTTAACTGCAGTTTTACCAAATTTGTTGATAATATTAATTAGCCTTACCCAAAAAAACACCGAACAGATTTTAACATTTAAGTTTACATTGGAAAATTTCTTTCAAGCCTTTTCCCCACTTTTTATGAAGGTATATTTAAATTCCATAGTAATAGGTGTTATTACCGTTCTTACTTGTATATTACTTGGTTATCCATTTGCATATTGTATATATGCGGAAAAAAACAAAATAGTAAAATATGCATTATTAGTTGCGATAATAATCCCATTTTGGACAAGTTCCTTAATCAGAACTTATGCCATAATTTTTATATTAAAGCTGAATGGTCTTTTAAATAGCGTTTTGCTATCAGCAGGTATTATAGAATCACCTTTAGATATGCTATATAGTAGTGGAGCAGTTATATTTGGATTTGTATACACGTTAATTCCTTTCATGATAATTCCCATTTATCTATCCTTGGAAAAAATCAATCATGATTTAATTGAAGCAGCAAAA
>CAZJPD010000023.1:14540-15358 GCA_964547795.1 uncultured Candidatus Midichloriaceae bacterium
TTTTTCCCCTAAGTTATAATGGAGTTATTACGGGATGTTCAATGGTACTATTATCATCATTTGGAATGTTTTACTTAGCAGATTTGTTAGGCGGGTTGAAAAATATGCTTATAGGAAATATAATAAAAAATCAGTTTTTACTAACCAATAACTGGAATTTAGGTAGTGCAATAAGCATTATACTTTACCTAATAGTAGTTTTTGGGGCTATTTTACAAAAAGAAAAGTATAAACCTGATTTTCATTTTAAAAAGCAATGAGTAAAACATTAAGACTAACATACGTAATAGTTTTCCTTTTAGTCTTATATTTTCCGATAGCCACTCTAGTTGCTAACTCTTTTAATTCATCGGTCTATAGCATTAAGTGGGGGGGATTTAGCATAAGGTGGTATCAAAAAGCGATAGAAAATTTTGCTTTAATGGAAGCACTCAAAAATTCTTTAATTCTAGCATTCACCTCTGCATTATGTACAAGCATTATTGCTACAATGTCAGCTTTTAGCTTTTACAAGTACAAGTATGCTGGAAGGAAAGTAATACATTGCTTTATCCAAACAATGGTTGTGTTACCTGACATCATTATCGGAATTAGTTTATTACTTCTATTTATTCTACTAAATATGGAATTAGGTTACTTTACTTTATTGATTTCGCACATTTCCTTGTCATTGCCTTTTGCTATTATTACTATATCTATGGGATTTAAAGGATTAGATAAAAATATTATTGAAGCTGGGAAAGATTTGGGAGCAAGTGATTATGAAGTATTCTCTAAAATAATTTTTCCAACAATTTTTCCTAATATAATATCAGCGT
>CAZJPD010000024.1:0-10391 GCA_964547795.1 uncultured Candidatus Midichloriaceae bacterium
TAGCAAATCTTCTATATATGTAAAATCTTTTTCACTTATCATCTTTATGATTTCTTTGTATGCTTCTATATATGGCAATATTTCCTTCTCATGTATTTTTTGCAGAAAATGTAGCATAAGTCCTGCATAAGCTTTACTCTTCAATTCTTCCTCAGTTAGTTTGCTAACATCTATCAATTGTACTGGCTTTGTGAAAAATTTCTTTGCAAGTTCGGAGTCTTCAAATAACTCCCAAAGGGACAATGGTGCATTATATTTTGCTTTCCCAGTGTATAGCAACATTGGATATATCAATGGTAATTTAGTACTTGGGTTCTTTTTAAGGTGATCACTGCAAATCCTTAATATATACTTTTGCATTCTTAATGTAATCAGTCTATCAGGTGTTAATTGGTGTTCGCACAATACCCACAAATAACCTGTAGTACCTTTAAAATCTACAAAATACAGCAAATCCACTATCCCCTCTGATAACGTATTATCTATAAAATTTGTAGGTAATGGTTTCAAAGTATTTAAATCTACTTTTTTGAGTATATCAGCTGGCAAAGTATCTTCAAAAAACTCACGTGCCACATTAATTCGTGACATTGATTTCTTGAAAAAATGATCATGTGAACTAATATGGCTTATATTTCCAGCTTAAGCAGTTGTAGTTCTTTCATTATAGCACAAATCATCTAAATAAGAACTATCTTTATCAATGACATAAAACCCTTCGTAAAATATAAACTTTCTATCTTTTCTTCATCACTTTACCTTTTCTTTACAATTAGCCAATTTCCTCTCACATATCAAACACTGAACCCCAAAGAATTTGCTGATTTGTATAACGCTTCCAACAATTCCGCCCAAAATAAAACCTATCAACATACCTACATAGAACATTATCATTATCGGTCTCTTCTTTCGATATGACTCCTCCAGTATCTCTCTATCAACTTCAAAGTCGTCCATTTTAGCCTCCACTTTAATTATTAATGAGGCAAAGAAGAAGACTTGATTTATTACTACTTTGGCAATAAATTAACAACTGTCACGTTGGGGCTTTCTTCTTGAGAGCCTCATTCACACTTTAACTCTTCTTTTCCCATTGTCAACTCTTATATCTTCTAAAAGTGTCTTATTAGGGTCATTTTAGTGATAAGTAACATGTAAAGATGGTGATGTTAATTTTGCGGCAACAGTGCGGCAACAAGAAATTTTATCTTTTGTCTTAATTTTCTATAATGGCGGTAAAATGGTGGTGGGCGATGACAGGATCGAACTGCCGACCTCCTCGGTGTAAACGAGATGCTCTACCAGCTGAGCTAACCGCCCTATCCCAAAAAATGGTATGTTATAGTTAATGCCATATCATTCAAAAATCAAGTAAAAATGTAATGACCTCTAAGCATCAGACCAGAAAAGAGAGACAAACTTGTCATTATAGTTAATCTCACTTTGATATAAACAAGGATGGATAGCAATTGTGGTGATCCAGCCAGCAGGAATCGCCATATGAAAAAAATCGATAGTTCTTTTTTATGGCATGATTATATGCATGCTTTATATTTTGCATCCCGGAAAACGCACATACAAGCATAAAAAGCGTGGATTTTGGTGTATGGAAATTAGTGATTAAAGAATCAACTATTTTAAATTTATACCCCGGTTTGATGAAAATATTTGTTTTGCCGATTTGTGGTTTAATCAAAGCATTTTTATCTGCTGTTGCTTCAAGGACTCTGAGCGTTGTTGTCCCTACACATATTATTCTCTTACCTTCTTTTTTCTTTTGATTTATAATATCTGCTGTTTCGCAAGGTATTGAAAAATTTTCATAGTGCATCTTGTGATCATTAATATTTTCCGTTTTAACTGGTAAGAATGTTCCTGCACTCACATGTAAAGTAATGTAGGCTATATCTACTTTTTTGTCTTTAACCCTCTGTAATATTTTCTGACTGAAATGAAGACCAGCTGTTGGTGATGCAACAGAACCATAATTTTTAGCAAATACAGTTTGGTAGTTTACTTTATCTGAAACTTCAGATTTCCTTTTTAAATATGGAGGGATAGGCATTTTACCTATGTCACAGATTTCATCAAACAATTCCAAACCACTTGTATTGAATGCAAGAGTAATTTCTCCGCTATTAATATCCCTATTTATCACTGTAGCCAACAAGTCATTTTCAAATCTTACAACTTGCCCCATTTTTAGTAATTTACCGGGCTTTGCAAAAGCAACCCACTGGCTATCCGTCAAACTCTTATTCAAGTAGATTACCACTTTTTTCTGTGACCCTTCAGCAGTTTTTACTATCCCCTCAAAATAGGCTGGGATAACTTTAGTATCATTTAATACCAACAAGTCACCCTTTTTAAACAAATCTGTTATCTGATAGAACCTGTAGTCATGAATTTGTGAAGTGCTACTTAAGTGTAATAGTCTGGAGCTACCTCTTGGATTTTTAGGATATTTAGCTATCAAATCTTTGGGCAAGGAAAAGTCAAACTCAGATAGCTTCATTAAAATAATCTGATATTAACGGCTTAAATTTTTTGACGATACTTTTATAAAGAAGTCTCTTAAATTCAACTACTGTTTCTTCCAGATCGTCAATGTTAATCCATTTCCAATTTGCAAATTCCGGCTTTTCTGTATTTATGTTAATTTCTGAATCCTGCCCTAAAAATTCCAGCAAAAACCATTTTTGCTTTTGCCCAATATATTTTTCATTCCACCATTTTTTGCAAAATCTTGTAGGGTAATCACACTTTAACCAATTGTTTGACTCTGCAATAATTTTAAAATTTGTAGTGCTAATTTCTTCCGTAGCTTCCCTATACAAAGTTTCTCCTGGTGTCTCCTTCCCATCTATACCCCCTCCTGGCATTCCCCATGTGAAGGGAGATACCGCTCTTTGACATACAAGAACCCCTCCCTTTTTATTGAAAAGCATAATCCCTATATCCAATCTATAGGTATTCAACATATCTTTTTTCTGATCTTAGAATGGAATTTCATCATCAACTTCTGCATCATCATTTTTAACAATAGCATCATCAAGCTTTTCTTTTTCGTTATTGCCTTTTGATAAATATGCATTTCCATCACTATTGGTAGCTACATTAGGTTTATGCCCCTTACTTCCAAGCAAAACAATTGAGCTACTATAAGTCTGCAAGACTATTTCTGTTGTATACTTTTTAATCCCACTCTGATCATTCCATTCCCTTGTTTGTAACGAGCCTTCTATATAAATTCGAGCTCCTTTATTAACATAGTTTCTAACTATATTTACCAAGGCAGGAATAAACACCACAACTCTATGCCACTCCGTTTTTTCTCTCCGTTCTCTACTATTTTTGTCTTTCCATGTTTCAGTTGTCGCAAGAGGAAAAGTTACAATCTCTTTTCCTTCTTGAGTCACCCTTATTTCAGGTTCTTTTCCAACATTCCCAATTAAAATAACTTTGTTTAAACTTCCAGCCATTATCACTAAAACCCATTTTTAATTTACGTTATAGTTATACTGATTTCTTTTTTCTGTAAACAGATAAAGTTCACAAACAATAAAAGGGGCTTGCTCTTAACTGTTTTTTTTGCAATCATATTAGAAAAAGAGTGGATAAGTAGTATATGCTAAAAACAGCAAAACCAGGTAAAGTAAAAAGTAAGATCGATCCCACTGTTGGCAAATTAAAATCTAGTACACATCCAAACTACAAAGAAGTAACTGTGGAAATGACAGATGGTACTAAATTTAAGACGAGATCAACTTATAGTGGTGATTATCTGAAATTGGATATTGATCCTAAAACCCATCCTGCATGGACTAAAGAAGCCAATTATGTTAATGCTAAAGCAACAGAAGTGTCTAAGTTTAACGATAAGTTCAAAGGCTTAAGTTTTGGAACAAAGAAGGAATCGTAAGTTTCAATAATGATTCTAAATTAATTTCTCTTAATTATGGTGATTAAGTAGGACTTGAATTTGGATTAGTACTTAACAAAGTTCCTTATCTTTGTAAAAAAACTTTCAGTTTTTGGATTGCTTCCAGACTTATTCATTTTGTCAAACTCTTCCAACAATTCTCTTTGTTTAGAAGTGATTTTGACAGGTAATTCAACGTTTATGTGGATATATAAGTCTCCGTACTTTGAGGTTTTCATAATAGGCATTCCCTTGCCTTGTAGTCTCAACTTTATTCCAATTTGTGTGCCAGGAGCTATATTAACTTTTGCAATATTACCATCTATGATGGGAATCTCTGCAACTCCTCCTAAAACCGCTGTTACTATTTTTATAGGGACTGAACAATGTAAATTTTCACGATCCCTTTGATAAAAATCGTGAGGTCTCACAGAAACATAGATATATAAATCCCCTGCTTCTGCACCACGAATACCTGCCTCACCTTCTTTAACTACTCTAATTTTTGCCCCGTTATCAATTCCAGCTGGGATTTGTATTGATAAACTTTTTTCCCTTTCATATCTACCTTGCCCCCTACATTTACTACATGGGTCTTTGATTACTATTCCTAAGCCAGAACAGGTGGCACAAGTTTTTTCTACCATAAAAAAGCCTTGTTGATATCTCATTTTTCCCGAACCATGGCATATATTACAACTTGTACTGTCACTTTTTGTCTTTGTCCCTTTTCCATCACACACATCACAGATACTGGCAGCCCTAAATTTAATATTACGTTTAAGACCTCTATATGAATCCTCTAAATTGACTTCTGTATTATATCTTAAATCTGAGCCACGCAATTCTTGATCTCTTTGTTGTTTGGCAGAGCTTGTCTTTCTTCCCGTAAAATCACCAAATATATCGCCAAATACATCGGCAAAATCTTCAAATCCTTCTGCTTTATGAAAATCTCCTGTCCCTCCGCTAGCTCCCCTTGCTCCTCCATTTTGAAATCCAGTACTCCCGTATCTATCATACACAACTCTCTTCTGATCATCTTTTAGAACTTCATACGCTTCATTAATTTTTTTGAATTTCTTCTCGGACTCCTTGTCGCCCTTATTTTTATCTGGATGATGCTTTAAAGCCAATTTTCTGAATGCCTTTTTTATCTCATCTGAAGAAGCATTCTTATTAACCCCTAATGTTTCATAATGATCATTGTTCGCCATTAAATGGTATACATATTAAATTATCTACCAGTAAATACGTTATAGGTATGTAGTGTAAAATTTTTATATATCAAGTAGAATAGCATAAATATTTACATTGATTCTACAGCTTCTATGCCTAGAATTTTTAAACCTTCTGTAATCACTAAAATTACAGATTGAATAAGAGCTATCCTTGCTTTGGTTAATTCTAAATTTTCTTTAATGATAAATTTTATATTATCTTCTTTTGCTCCTTTACTCCAGGTTTGATGGAATATGCAGGCTAAATCATAGAGATAGTAAGTTATTTTATGTGGGTCTAAAGTATTGACACATGATTCCAATATTTTTGGAAACAATGCTAAAAATTTTATGATATCAACATCGTATTTTGTATTCAGTAATGAAAAGTCTACCTGATTTGGATTAAAATTGTCTACATTCACACCTATCTCTTTTGCTCTTCTTAAAATTGAATTGGCTCTAGCTGAAGCGTATTGCACATAAAATACTGGATTATCCTTTGTTTGTTGCTTAAATTTTTCCATATCTATGTCAACTACAGTATCTAAGCTTTTAGTTAAAATTGCGAACCTAAGAGCATCCTTACCTATCTCATCCATCACTTCCTTTAGTGTTATGAAATTTCCGGCACGCTTAGACATTTTCACTTGTTTACCTTCCCGTAAAAGTTTTACCAACTGACAAATTTTAACATTTAATTTTGCTTGTTTGTCACTTAACGCAGAAACCACATTTTTTAATCTTTTTTTGTATCCAATATGATCTGCTCCAAGTAATAAAATCATATTGTTATATCCTCTCTCAATCTTATCAAAATGATATGCAGTATCAGATGCAAAATATGTATATCCTCCATCAGATTTCATGACTGCTCTATCTACATCATCACCGTATGCTGTTGATTTGAACAATATCTGCTCTTTTGCTTTCCAATCCTCATCAGCTTTCCCTTTAGGTTTTTCTAAAATTCCCTTGTATAGCAAGTTTTTTGACTTTAAGGAATCAATAGCTTGCTCAACCTTATGTTCATTTATTAACTTTTTTTCTGAAGTAAATACATCGTAATATACTCCAAGCTCCTGCAAGTCTCGTTTGATTATTTCTAGTATTTCTTCTACGGCAAAATTTTTTAATATTTCTTCTTTTTTAGATTCTTCAAACCTGATCAAGTTGTTTCCAAATTTTGCATACAATTTTTCTGCTATATCTATCAGGCATTCACCTGGATAGTAATCATCACTCAATTCTACATTCTCACCCAGCTTCTGCCTATATCTGATTTCTAGCGATTCCGCTAAGTTTACTATTTGACTTCCTGCATCATTAATATAAAACTCCCTTGTTACATCATAACCACATTTTGATAATAGGTTTGCTATGGTATCACCAAAAACTGCTCCCTTAGCATGACCTATGTGCAATGGACCTGTAGGATTTGCAGAAACAAATTCTACGTTTACTTTCTCCCCTTTTCCTGTGCTCATTTCAGGATAATTTATTCCCAGCTCAAGCAAGTCTTTTAGAAAAAAATGCCAAAAGCTTTTTTTTAGCCGTACATTGATAAATCCTGCTCCTGCTATCGAAGTCTTTTCAACAAATTCGTTATGTTGTATACTGGGCATAAGCTTTTTGGTTACCTCAATGGGAGAGGTAGCAACCTTTTTGCTAATAACCATTGCAACATTGGTTGATATGTCACCATATTCTTGATTTTTAGGGTATTCAATCTTGATATCCTCGTAACGTAAAACATCTAAATACTTCTTTTCAAGACCAGAAAAAATAATCTCTTTAAAATATATAAATATATTCATAGCTATTTAAAATTATAGGTCAGTATACCTTATTTAAGATTATAATTAAACATTACTTCAACAGCTTTAGTGTAGAATCAGAACCTTCCCTAAATCTGTTGAACATCTTACCCATTTTTTCTATTTTTGTTTTCTCTACAGATATTTTATCTCCTCTTCATCCCTGATGCATTTATATTAAATACCTAAAGGAGCACCCTTTCCAGTTTTATATTGGTGTTCTTCAGTTTTTCTGCTAAGTTTCCATAACCCCTTTCAATTTGATCAGCAGCATGAAGTGTACTCTCTCCCTCAGCAAGTACTGTAGCTATTAAATAGGCAAGTCCTGCTCTTAGATCAGGAATAACAATAGGGGTAGGGACAGCTTTTAATTTTGTTGGTCCATGAATCAATGCACTATGCATAAAATCTTGTCCCTTATAACGGCATTCTGCAGCTCCCAGACATGCACTGACAACCTCTGTTTTTGCCCCTAATCTATTTAAAATATCCAAATAGCCAAACCTCTTTTCATGAACAGTTTCATGAATGACAGAAATACCATTTGCTTGGGTTAGGATTGTTGCAAATGGTTGTTGCCAATCGGTTGTAAATCCTGGGTATACGTCTGTTTCTATTTCTGTAGATTTCAACTTTTCTTTGCGAAAGAATAATATACTGTCACATTTCAAAAATTTAAAACCACCACCTATTTTTGTATAATGTGACAAAAAGTTCCCCAATAAATCCGGTCGTATTCCAGATACCTCAATCTTACCATTTGATGCACATGCTAAAGATGCCCATGATGCTACTTCGATTCTGTCGCCAGCTATAAAAAAGTTAGTACCATTCAATTTTTTCACTCCCTGTATTATCAATTCCCTGTTTGTTGATAAGAAGATAATCGCACCCATAGAACGTAGCATGGTAATCAGTTCAATAATTTCAGGTTCTAAGGCAATATTCTTGATGATACTTGTCCCCTCTGCTAGAACACCTAAAAATAAGCATGTTTCAGTAGCTCCAACTGATGGGTAGGGTAAATATATATGACAAGCCTTTAACCTTTTTTTTGTATGAGCTATGTGTTTGTTTTCTTTTTTAACAACTTCAGCCCCAAATTTTTTAATAGCATCTATGTGATAATCCACATTCCTCTTTCCAATATAGTCCCCTCCTACTGTAGGAACTGTAGCTTTACCTAACCTATGTAGTAAAATACTCAAAAGCAGGATTGGTATTCTATTACTTCTAGTATCAGGCAATGATGCTTCATGCGTAGTTATATTGCCTGCATCTATAAACATGGTATTATTGCCTTGATCCCAACCTACACTAACACCTGCTGACGTTAATAACCCTTTGGTAATCTCTGTATCGCCTATATTAGGCATACCTCTCAATGTAGTTTTTTCTGGGCTTAACAATGCAGCAACCATCGCCTTAGTAGCCAGATTTTTAGCTCCCATACATGTTATTTTTCCCTCAATAAGTGTGCCACCTTGAATTTTATACGAAATTCCTTTCATTTAAATTAAACTCCAAACTTAGTGAAAAATTCCTTTATTCCAACTTTCTGTAGTATATTGGATAAATACCTCAATATAAAGTCAAAATTGTGTTGTGAATAACCTTCTAGCCTTATCACTAGTGCTTCTTCAGTATTAGAGGCTCTTATCAACCACCATCCTTTTTCATTTTCTATTCTTATTCCATCTAGTGTAATATACCTAACATTCATATTATCCAACATGTTTTTAATTTTATAAATAACGCTTGCTTTTTCCTTTTCTTTACAAGGAATTCTGATTCCAGGGGACACAAAACTCTTTGGTAGATTCGTAAAATAGTCTTTGTGTTTTTTATCCAGGAAAAGGAAAATCAGCTTGCATGCAGTAAATAAAGCATCATCATAGCCGTAATAATTTTCTTTAAAAAACAAATGACCGCTTACTTCTCCAGCAAGTATTGCATTTTCCTCCAACATCTTAGTTTTAATATTAGAATGCCCTGTTTTCCACATAATTGGAATACCTCCAAGCCTCTCTATTTCATCTAAAGCGATTCTGCTAGCTTTAATATCTGCGATGATTTTTGCATTAGGATGCCTTTTTAGTAAGTCATGTGCAAAAAAAGCCAACAGCTGATCCCCATAAAACACCCTACAATCCTTATTAATCAAAACCAATCTATCGCCATTCCCATCAAAAGCTATCCCGAAATCACATTTTTCCTTACAGATAACCATCTTAATCTGCTGTAAATTTTCTTCTTTGGTTGGGTCTGGAGGATGTGCTGGAAAATTTCCATCAATTTTATCGTTTATTATGATATGCTGTCCAGGTAGTTTCTTGACAATTTTTTTTAATATATTACTGACAGATCCATTGGATATATCCCAGACTATTTTTAAATCTGTATCCCTTATTTCACTAAAGTGGTTTTTTGGGTCTGTAATTTTCTCTGTATATTTTTTATCAATATTTAAAATTTCTAATGTACCAGGAAATTTGGAGAATTTAATTTCTCCACTTATTGCTATATTATAAAGCCTCTGTAAGGAATCGCCAAAAAATGGTTTTTTCTCAACCACTATTTTAAATCCGTTATCTTCCTTAGGATTATGCGAAGCTGTTACTATTATACCAGCAAATACCTGTGCTACAGTTTGACAAGCATGATATAATATAGGGGTAGGAATTAAGCCTAGTTCTATGATATCAATCCCCATGTTTAACAGTCCATGTATTAAGGAATTTTTTAATTTTGGTGAACTTTTCCTTCCGTCATATCCGACACATACTTTACCAGTAATGTCATTGTTTTTTAAATAAGTTCCTAAACTGCATCCCAAAAAATAGGCATCCTTTTTACTTAAATTCTTTCCATATTTTCCTCTGATATCATACTCTCTGATTATTTCTTTATTGAAGATATGTTTATTATTTCTCATTGTGATTCAAAAATACCCCTATCTAACTGTCTTATGCTATAGCATATATCACTTATACTAAATATCCTTGATTGATTTTACTGTTTTTATCCAAGTTGGTCTCTTATTTTGCCTATTATGAAGTGGAGAAATTTTCTGTTCTGTCCATTTATGTTTTGTTTCATCCATATCTTTCAAATAAATAGTACTTGATTTCACTAAATCAGAACCTAATTTCCCATGCATATTTTCTTGAAATGTTTCTTCTACCCATTTTTGAGCGTTTGGAACAATTTTGTTAAGATCATTCAAATGAAATTTATATTGTGATTGATAACCGGAAACTTCATTAGAACTTGCAAACAATTGAAAAAATCTAGCAAATAACTCAGAATTTTGGTGGTTTTTAGGATATTTTGCTACTTGCTTGATCAAAACATCATCAATAGCTTGCTTTATTGGTAGGATGCTAGAAAAGTTTCTTAAGTCAGAATAGAGGTCTTTTACAAAATTGGTTA
>CAZJPD010000024.1:10401-14950 GCA_964547795.1 uncultured Candidatus Midichloriaceae bacterium
TTTCATGAATAATCACATCATAGACGATTTTCTTGATTGTAATAGTGTAGGACTTTTTATTTCTGAAACTGTTAAATACAAAATTTAGTAAAGAAGCGTTTATTGTTTTGCAATTCCCCTCATCTAAATCAAACCTTTGTTGCTCTTTGATTCGAAAATTTAATGAATTCTGATAGGCTTTTATCGCAACCAAGCCTAGCAATGACTTAAATATTTTATACTGATAGAGATGCTTGATATGCTGGGCAAATCTGTCTTTAATTTTTTCATTATCTGCTTGAGTATGCAAAATTATTGTTTGTATAGCATCCAATTTGTACACACAAGATATATTAGTAATCACTATTGCATTTAAACTATCTGTAGCATTAACATCTCATTATTCCCTCTTCTTCAACACCTTATTAGTAAACTTAAATAACCTTTCTTCAATTTCATATTTTCTATCTTCTGTACCTAGCTTTTCACATATATTGGCAACAGTGCCTAGCATTATATTAGTGGTTTCTTCTGCAACTTTCCTTTGTTTTTCTGATTTATGTCCTTCTATAGTTTCCATGTTATGCACTCTATCCATGTTTTTGATGAATAAAGACTCGTAGTCTTTTGTTGCGTGTAGCTTTCTCAGTATTTCTTCAAGTGTAAGGATTGTTTTCTTTCCTTTTCTAAGTTTAATAACGTTATCGTCTGTAACGTAACAGCTATCAAATCCATAACATACTTTTGTCACATCAAGAACCATTTGTGCTATAGGAACGTTAAACTCTCTTATTATCAACCCAAAATCACAACCTTTACAATTTTCTAATGTATCGTGAAGTATACAAGCAACAAGTACATCAGTTTTAAAGGAATACTCACTTACTATTTTAGCAACTGCAAGCGGGTGTGAATAAAAAGGCTCACCTGTTTTTCTTGGTTGGTCACCATGCCATTTTTTAGCAAAGATAATAGCCTTTTCTACTAGCTTAGTATTGATTTTTCTTTTTGCTTTTTTATTCAATTCTTCAAGCTGATTTAGCAAAGCTGTTGAATATTGGCAAGGTTTCATAAAAGGCCTGTACTCATCACTTAGGTTGTAATTGAATTTATCTTCAAGTGCTGTATCTGGATATGCTGGCTTTTCTTCACATGGATAATCAAAGTATAAACCCCCCTTCTATCTCTAGTTTTCTGAAGTAGTACAAAGCCCATAAATAACCGATGATAACAGGAGTAAGCAGAACCAATAGCCCATAATGTCCTAAATAGTTACCTAAAAAAATTAAGCCAAAAGTTGTGCTTAATTTAGACAAAGGGTTTGCAATTCCGAATGTAGTGGCTACAGAAAAAAACGCTTGCCAATAGGAAAATATTTATATTGTACTGCATCTAGAGTGCCACAGGTTGAAACACCAACAGGTATAAGTACGCATTGCAAACAAAATAAAGAAAATGAATCCGAAAGATTGTTAAGCCAATATGGTATGAATGGCAAGGTAACAACAAACAATAAGCCACTGATTATAGCTATTTTAATAGGATGTACTTTTTTTGCAAGACAAGCTACAATTAAAGCCCCAATTAATGCAAGTATAGCAATTTTTAAATTGTGATTAATAACCTGCTCGTACGTCATATTAAGTGATTCTTTCATAAAATTAGCTAGATAGATATAGGTAATATAACCACAAATAGGATTATGGAGTTCAGTTAAAAAGAAAGCTAAAACAGTTTTTTTATTTACCTTCTCATTATCAAAACTTTCATAGCTTTTGGGGTCTTGATTGTTCTTTTCCATTTTTTTAGCAATCCTAAGTTTATGGTTTGTAAACTCAGGTGTTTCTCGTAATTTTAATCTGGCAAAAATACCAATAATCGCAATAAATGCACCAGCAACAAAAGCCCAACGCCAATTAATTCCCATAAACAGTACAAATGATGCAATACTTAGAGCAAAAAGCCCCCCATGTGTAGCAACCCCAGCAATTCCAGCTGCAACACATTTATGAGGGACTTTTAAGATTTCTGACAAATAAAGAAATGCCCCCATCATTTCACCTAAAGAAGAAAACCCTTGTAGCATCCTAGAGACTATAACCATGATAGTTGCAGTTATCCCTATTTCTTCATACCCAGGTGTGCTTGCCATTATCAAGCAAGCTATAGCCATTACAAAAGTGGTAATGGTTATTGTGTACTTTCTACCTTTAATATCCCCAATTTTACCTATTATCAAGCCTGCTACTGGTCTTAAAAGATAGGTTAAGCAAAAAGCAGTTGCACCTAGTAATTGTGCAGTTGTTGGGTTTGTTTTTGGAAAAAACAGGTCATTCAAAAGCATTGACATGTGTACATAAAGGTACAAGTCAAAGTACTCAAGGAACGTACCTATTGAAAGCAGAAACACAGACCACTTTTGTTCTTTTGTTAGTCCTGTTTCTGTTGTCATACTTTACTTTATTTTTATACCCCTTACCAAACTATAATGAACCTATATGAACTAAAAAGGAAAGTAAAATTTTTAGATAATTATCTGGGGTGTTTATTTATAACAAAAGCGAGAAAGGTTAAGACATAAAAAGCCTTCACAATCTCCGTCATCATAAGATCGCAACAGCGATTGTGGCAATCCAGAGATTGCCACACTTACTCTGTGAGCTCGCAATGACAGGGCAGAAGGGTGGACTGCCACGCCTGTTACACAGGCTCGCAATGACGATAATGTGGGATGTGGACTTGCAATAGATAAAATGTCTCAACCTTTCCTACTTTTGCTATAAATATAAGCACGATAAGCATTTTTTTTGTTAAAAAATAAAAACAAAGTTTGGTATTAGCGATGCGAAAGTTATTTATCTTTAATATCAAGTAATATTTGCTTAGATATAGGTACTGCAGTTTTTGAGCCCCATCCACCATGTTCGATTACTGTTGAAATGGCAAATCTAGGATTCTCAAAAGGAGCAAACCCAACAAACAAACTATGATCTTGATACAATATGTTATCGGTATTGTGCTTCTTACCTACAATTTGAGTAGTGCCGCTTTTACCAGCTATCCTGTATTGCTGATCTTCTATCCTGTTTACATATCCAGTGCCATTATAGTCATAAAAAACCTTTAACATTGCTAATTTCAACCTAGCTAAATCTTTCCCATTGATTGCCATTTTACTTTCTACCTTATCATTATATTCTGAATGAATAATTGATGGGTGTAGATTTTTATTTACTGCTATTCTTGCAATCATTTGAAGTAATTGAATTGGCGTTGTTTCAATATAGCCTTGACCTATTGATGTGTTTATCGTATCTCCCAAGTACCAAGTTGTTTGATATTTTTGTTGCTTCCACTTTTTATCAGGGATTAAACTATCGACCTCAAATGGAAGTTCTATATTGGTTTTTTGAGATAGTCCCAACAAAACTGCCATGTCCCTTATTTTTTCTATGCCAATCTTTAGCGATTGTTCAAAAAAGTAGACATTGCAAGATTGAAATAATGCTTCCTCAAGGTTTACGTATCCATGTCCAGACTTTTTCCAACAACTATAATTTCTACCTCCTAGTGTGTAATACCCAGGACAAAAGATTTTATCTAAGGGATTTAAACCTTGTTTCAAAATTGCTAAAAATATAACTAATTTAAAGATCGAACCAGGGTGATATTTTGCTGAGATACACTTGTTGAGGAAGGGATTTTGTTGTTCTTTTTTGATTATATCCCATTTTTCCCTAGATATACCACCAGTGAAGATATTTGTGTCTAGCATTGGGTTAGAAACCATACCTATAATTTTACTTGTGTTCAAATCCATCACCATGATTGACCCAGGGTTATCTCCAATATATTTCCATATAATTTCTTGGACATTTTTATTTATTGATAACCTTATATCTTTTCCGGGAAGAGATGGAACAAAATCAACTTTTTTTACAAAATCACCTTTGGCATCAACCTCTATTCTCTGTATTCCAAATTTGCCCTGAAGCTTATTATTAAACATCCTCTCTATTCCATCTTTTCCAATCAAAATATCATGATGTCTAGGAATGTCTCTATAATTAGCATCAGTCGTACTTACATTGCCTAAATACCCCGTGACATGGAAAGTATGTCCTTTCAGTGGATATTTTCTTATGTACTCTTCTTTTATTTCGATTTCTTTTAAATCTGGATGAGAATCCAGTAAAATGGCATTTTGTAATAATAGATTTTCTAAAAGTTTTATAAACCCAATATTAGAAGCAACTTTTACTTTCTGCGAAATTGTTGAAAAATTTATACTTTGTCCAACGATTATGTCATTTATTCTTTTTACTAAAGTTTTTGCTTGGCTTTTATATTTTCCCTTCAAAAATAGAGAGTATATTTTTACATTTTTTGCTAAAACCACTCCATCAGCATCCAATATCTCTCCTCTTTTTGGTGGAATTAAAAAAATTCTTAACCTATTTTTATCTGAGAGTGTACTGTATTTATCTGATTTCAAAATTTGAAGGTAATAAAATCTACCAATTAAACAACTAACTAAAATACCTTTTACAGTACCCAATACTAAAGTCCT
>CAZJPD010000025.1:0-14917 GCA_964547795.1 uncultured Candidatus Midichloriaceae bacterium
GCTTCAAAGATAAACTTACCCATTTCTTTTTTCACCTTAAGAAACCCCATCTTTACCATAATTACTTTAAACCTACTTAGGAGTATTTATTTACATCTTACAGTAACCACATTTCTAAACATAATGTCAAGGGGCTAGTGGCTAATAAAACGTTTTTAAGATTAAACCTTGACTTCTACACATTATACAATTGATTTGTTTATTTTTCGAATACTAGAACTTCCACATCCCCAATGCTTTTTATGGTTCTTTAAACGCTTTATAAAAACTATCTCTGATTGGGGAGTACAGATATTCTGCAAGGCTTCTAGTACCCTTAACGATAAATGCAGTTACTGGCATTCCAGGGAATAGTTTTATATCTGTGTTGATTCTATCAATCTCTTCAGGACTAACTTCTATTTTTGCTTTATAATAACCAGCAGGTGCAAACTTTGGCTGACCAGGAGCAATCATTCCATGCATCTCCTTATCAAATTTATCTGCCGAAATATATATTACCTTGCCTTCAATCCTTGGAACTAACCTTGCTTTATATGCGTTGAGTTGTATTTTTACAGAACTGTCAATATGAATACTGTCAATTTCGTTTGCAGGTATAAATGCCTCGATAATTAAGTAATCGTCTTGTGGGATTATATCCATAAGTTTCCCACTTGGTGGTACTGTCCCTCCTATTGTATGTACCTGTAAATCAGTTACAATTCCATCATTTGGGGCAGTTATTACTGTTCTTTCATGTGCATTTTTCGTATGTATGTACTGTGCCTCCATTGCAAGCAAATCTGTATGATTGTGCTTATGTTCAGCAGCCAATCTAACATTTTGTTCATCCATAAAGTTAGCTTGTTTTGCTTTAACTTCTGCAATTTTATGATGAAGACCTGCCAGCCTTGCTTCATCTTCTAAAATTTGCCCCTTATATCTTTGCAATTCCATTTTTGTATGGGATAACCTTTCAGAAGTTTCTAATTTCTTTTCATATAACTTTTTCTTTTTCTCATATTCCTTTTTAAGGGTAGCCTCATTTTCCTTATATGATAGCATCCTCTCTTCTAATGATTTGATTTCCGCCTTTGTTTGCTCTATCTGAGTAGCAGAAGTTTTGATGTTGCTTTCAACAAAGGCTTTATATGAATTAAATGCATTTTCCTGTGCATTTATCAGGGCTAAAACTTTCGGATTAGATTTATCAAGGTATTTGTTGTCAAAATCGATTTTTATATCTTCTGGATTTTTGTTACTGTCATTGTGGTAACTTGAAACTAATTCCAGACTTTTTGTTAATCTCTTATCCACCACTATATCGTATCTTAACTGCCACAAAGTTTTCTCCAAATCAGATTTAGTTCTAGCTTCATTTAATACTACTAATGTTTGCCCCCTTTTCACTTCGTCTCCATCCTTTACTAATATTTTCTCAACAATCCCTCCTTCATAATGCTGAATTGTTTTTCTATTTGCACTGAGCTTTATAAACCCCTCTGCAATTGAAGCACTATCAAGTGGTGCAAATCCACTCCATACACCAAAAAATCCCAATGCTACTGCAACAGCAACTAATCCAAATTTTATTGGTACTCTTATTTGCTTCGATATTTCTTTTTCATTATGCTCAACATAGTGAGATTTTTCCAAAGTTATGCCAAACAAAAAATCCTTTGTTTCAACTAGGAACTTTTTAAATACTTTTATGTCTAAGATTTTATAATTTTTGTACTTCTCAACTAGGTTTTCTTCTAAATCATCTGCAATTGATGGTTTTTGTTCTTTCGAAGGCAAATTATTTACTTCAACTTTTTCCTCTGTTTTTTTGTTTTCTGTAATGATTTCCACATCATCCTTGTGGATCACTTTTATTTCATTATTCACTTTTTTTTATCATGTCAAATCCTCTCTATCATGCTCCTATGTTTTCCGAAGTCATAGATTGAGCTTTTTTTAATTTTTCCATCACCTCTTTTTTAGGACCGAAAGAAGCCACCATCCCATCTTTCATAACCAATATTTTATCTACAACACTTAAAATAGAAGTCTTATGTGATATAATGATTGTTGTAATGCTCTTTTCTTTAGCAACAGATATTGCAGTCATCAAAGCTTCCTCTCCCTGAGTATCTAAATTTGCATTTGGTTCATCTAAAACTATGAATTTAGGATCACCATAAAATGCCCTTGCTAATCCTATCCTTTGTTTTTGCCCACCAGACAACATAGACCCATCAAGTCCTATGTTGGTGTCATACCCTTGAGGAAGTTGTAAAACCATGTCATGTACTCCTGCAAGTTGTGCTGCTATCACCACATTTTCAGGATTAGGATTGGTATCCATTCTAGCTATATTTTCCTTTACAGTACCTGAGAAAAGTTCAACGTCTTGGGGAAGATACCCTAAGTGTGGACCAAGTTCTTCCTTTTTCCAATCTTTTAAACTCGCCCCATCTATTCTTACTGTACCAATACTAGGATTAGAAATTCCTATTAACAACTTCGCTAAAGTAGTTTTGCCTGAAGCACTAGGACCGATAACAGCTAATATTTCTCCCTGATTTAAAGAGAACCCTATGCCCTTTAGTATATGTCTTTGCACCCCCATTGGTGCAAAGTATACGTTTTCTACTCCAATTATGCCTTCTGGCTCAGGTAGAGACATTATATTGCTATCATCACTGTATCTAGCAAATGATTTTGTAAGTCTTTCGTAAGATTTACGACAAGTAACAAACCCTTTCCAAGAATTTATAGCTGCTTTAAATGGTGTTAAAGCTCTACCAACAAGAGATGAACTAGCGATGATTGTACCTGAAGTTATTTGTCCCTGAATTACTAAATATGCTCCAAGTGCTGTTACAGAAATCTGTATAATCAGCCTGAAAAATTTGATTATCTCCATAAAAATGGATTGTCTTTTTGTCACGAGGTTTTGGGTCTTTTGCACATCTTGATTCATGTTTTGCCAGGATGCGATAATATTTTTTTTCATACCCATCACTTCGATCACTTCAGCATTTCTTGTAGATTGATCCACTTGTCTCATGCTTTTAATGAAGTTTTCATTATTCATCTCTATCAGTGGTTTAGTTGCTCTATCCGCAATGAGACCAAATATTATCAGAACTGTACCTGCAATAATTGCTAAAAATCCAATATACGTATGTAGAATAAATAAAACTATGATAAATATAATTGCCCATGGCATATCCATAATAGAAATCAGTCCAGGACTTGTTAAAAATGTTTTTACAGTTTGCAAATCCCTTAACTGCTGGCTATTTGCCATTGCTTTAGATTCTAGTGAAAGCCTAATAGAGTTTGAAAAAACCGTCTCTGATAACCTATTTTCCAGCCAATTCCCCATCTTGTTCATTGCAAATGATCTAGCCGCTTGAATTAATCCCAGCAATGCCAATGCAAGAATAATAACTAACGTCAGCATCAAGAGTGTATCGGTATTCTGGCTAGATAGCACCCTATCCAATACCTGCATTGAAAAAAGTGGAGTAGAAAGCATTAACAAATTCACCAGACATCCAAATATCAGTACAAACTTCACTATTACCCTGCAAGAGAACAAAGCCTCTTTCAAGGGTGTTTGCTGATTTGGTATATTACTTATTTGTTGCATATTGCGTGTATGCTACCGAAAGTTTTAATGCTCAATAGATGTATACTAAAAATACTTTTATACAAGTATAACAATCCTGACTTTCCCCAACTTTTGAAATTTATGTACTTATTTCTTCTGTAAATACACCTTCAGTATTCTTAACAATTTTTTCCACCTTCAACTTTGCATTGTTAAGTTTATTTTCGCAATGTTCCTGAAGCTTTATCCCTTCAGTATACAGCTCAATGGCATTTTCTAACTCGACATTTCCACTTTCCAGATCATTTATTATTTTCTCTAATCGCTTCGTTGCGTCTTCAAAACTTAATTTGCTAAAATTTTCATTCATCGCTTAAATAACTATGTTTCCATATATGCCACTATGATAAACTCATTTTGATATTTATGAAAGTTAAAATAAAAAAAGCCCCAAGATTACCCTCAAGGCTTTTGGATTCAATCCACCTTAAAAAATCAAGATGATTTGATGATTTAACTTAGCATTAAAATGCAAATACAACACCTGCAGTTATAGTGTGCTGAATGATGTTTTTATCAGAGCCACTAGGCTTGAAAGTAGTATCTTTTTTGTATTCTGTACCTTTGAAATTAAATGTTTCACCTTCCTTGAACTTAAATTTATACTTAGCTTTATGACCTGCTAGTCTGTAACCAACATCTAAGAGAACATCTTTTGATAGTTCATAAAACGTACCAAAGCCCACTTGATAAGCAAAACTTGTTTTATTATCGGATTTAATGGTGAAATTGTCATCTACCCCTTTACTCTCTTTTGTAGCTTTACCAGCAAATTTGAGGTCTAGCTTACCTTTGTTGACACCAAGACCAGCCATCACATAAGGAGTGAAAGCAGAGCTGTTATGGAAATCATAGTAACCATTGAACAATATACCGATATTCTTCTCAGTTGCTGTTACTGCTCCAGCTTTACTAGTAAGTAAAGTTGTTGCTGTACCAGATGCTGGTGTATAAACTATATCAGCAGTACCCAAAGGGTTAGCTTTCTGCTTTCCTTTACCTTTGGAGAAGTTGAAAGTCATATCAGTTCTGACATCATCAGAAACAGCATAACCAAAGCCGATATCACCAGAAAAGCCTTTTAAACACTTAGAACCTATATCGCCTAAAATCTTGTTTTTATAGTTAGACATTTGATAGCCAGCATCACCTTTCAGGTACATTTTGCCAGCCTCTATAGCAAACGCATTTGCAGAAAGAGCTGCAACTGCAACTGTTGTTAATAATGTTTTTTTCATTTTTAATCCTATTTTGTGTTTTCTAAGAACTTAAAGCCCTTAATTGATATTAGCTGAACACCAGCTTAAATAGATACACAAACAAAAAAAGCGATTTTGTTAAAACTTTCCCGAAACTGTAATAAAAATATTACAGTGTGATGTAAGGTTGTGGAATGCTATAGCATAAACCACTAAGGTAGAGACATTATTATATCCATATATACTTGTCATTGCGAACCTACAAACCACATCCCCGTCATTATGAGTCTACAGCAGTAGGCGTGGCAATTCACCCTCCTGCCCTATCATTGCGAACTCACAGAGTGAGTGTGGCAATCTCTGGATCACCACGATCGCTGTTGTGATCTCGTGATGACGGCTTGATTCATGTTTGCTCCATCGTGATGACAGGGATAAGAAGTTGTGATCTCATGGTGACGGAATAAAAAAGTTAAAATACCTATATCTTAGTGATATATACTATTACACAGCTTATATAGCAAAGAAGGTCAGGATTATGTAAATAATAATATTTTATTTTTATGAATTGAAATATTGTAAATCATACCTTATAAATATATATTAGTTAATAAACTGAAATTGTAAAAGTTATGTTGAACTACACAAGTCATGCACAAGCGACTGCTCAAAGACCTGCTTATAACGAGGGGCTTAGGGTTTATATGCTGTCTGTATTTCAAAGTATGGGTATTGCACTTGCAATCACAGCTGTTGTTGCGATGTTCGTTGCATCTTCCCCGAGCTTGATGCAACTTTTTTTTGGAACTCCGTTGCAATGGGTGGTGATACTAGCTCCTCTTGGCATGGTGTTTTTCATGAGTGCTAAGATTATGTCTATGTCTGTTTCGGCTACAAGGACATCTTTGTGGGTGTTCTCAGGACTGATGGGTCTCTCCCTTGCATCCATATTTTACATTTACACACAGGAGAGCATAGCTAAGGTATTTTTCATCACAGCTTCACTCTTTGGTGCTATGGCAATTTATGGACATACGACAAAAAAGGATTTGTCTAAATTAGGTTCTTTCCTGATTATGGGGCTGATAGGGCTACTAATTGCCAGCTTAGCAAATTTGTTTTTTCAAAGTTCTGCATTAGGTAACGTGCTGTCGTATGTGGGTGTTATAATATTTACCTTGCTTACAGCATATGATGTCCAGAAATTAAAGAATATTTATTACCAGGTTGGTACTGGGTCAAACGAAGTGGCACAAAGAATGTCTGTTTATGGAGCTTTAAATCTATATATGGATTTTATCAATCTGTTTATATTTTTGTTGAGAATTTTTGGAGTTAGAAGAAACTAAAAGTTTTAAATTTTTTATTCCGTCATCACGAGATCGCAACAGTGATCGTGGTGATCCAGAGATTGCCATACTCACTCTGTGAGTTCGCAATGACAGGGCAGGAGGATGGTTGCTACGCCTACTGCTGTAGACTCATAATGACGAGGGCATAATATCTATATCTTAGTGATATGTACTGTACTTACTAAATTTTCTTTGTATGCTATAATTACTTTGTTTATAAATAATTATCTATAGAAGTTGAAGGACAATAATCTAAATACTGTCTCGGTTTCGATTGAGAACGAAATGCAAGGTGCTTACTTGGATTATGCTATGAGCGTGATTGTCAGCAGGGCTTTACCTGATTCCAGAGATGGTCTAAAGCCGGTGCATAGAAGAATACTATATGCAATGAATGAAACTAGCAATTTCCACGACAAGCCTTATAGGAAATCTGCAAGAGTCGTTGGTGAGGTAATGGGTAAGTATCATCCACATGGTGATGCTCCTATCTACGGGGCACTTGTTAGGATGGCTCAGGACTTTTCTTTAAGAATGCCACTCATCGATGGTCAGGGGAATTTTGGCTCTATAGATGGTGATTTACCAGCCCAGATGAGGTATACAGAGGTCAGGCTTGCCAAATCTTCCAGCTTTATATTACAGGACATAGATAAAGACACAGTTGATTTTCAAGATAACTATGATGGTTCTGAGAAAGAGCCAAAAGTAATTCCCTCTAGGTTTCCAAACCTGCTTATCAACGGCGGGAGTGGTATAGCTGTTGGGATGGCGACCAGTATTCCCACCCATAATTTGGGAGAGATAATAGATGCTTGTTGTGCCTTGATAGATGATCCAAAAATCATAGATCAGGAGTTAATAAAATTTGTTCCAGCTCCAGATTTTCCAACTGGAGGTGAGATAATTAATGGTGAAAGTACCAAGCTTGCCTTGCTCAAAGGCAGAGGAAGCGTAGTTATTCGAGGGCGTACTAAAGTAGAAGAAAAAGGAGGCAGGAAGTCTATCATAATTTCCGAAATACCATATCAAGTGAATAAAGCTGAGATGCTTAAATCTATGGAAAATCTAGTCAAAGAAAAGATTATAGATGGCATATTGGAAATAAGAGATGAAACAAACAAGTTGGGAATTAGAGTTGTCATAGACCTTAAACGTGAAGCTCATCCAGATGTAATACTAAACCAGTTGTATCAAAACACTCAGCTTCAAACTAGTTTTAGCATAAACATGCTTGCCTTAAATCATGGCAAGCCTGAAGTTATGGGAGTGAGATCAATACTCACCTCTTTTATAGAGTTTAGAAAAGAAGTTATAAAACGCAGAACATCGTTCCTATTAAACAAAACTAGAACCAGAGCTCATATGTTGATAGGTCTTGCAATTGCAGTTGTAAATATAGATGAGATAATCGTACTTATTAAAGCATCTGCTGATACTCAATTTGCAAAGATAAAGTTAATGGATCGCCAATGGAAATCAGAAGAAATAGTACCTTTGCTTGATTTAGTGGCAGATCACAGAAATAAGATAGAAAGGGGCAAATGTTATTTGACTGAAGAGCAAGTGAAAGCAATTTTGGAAATGAAGTTGCAACGTCTCACGGCTTTGGAGAGGGATAAAATTGATACGGAGCTGAAAGAATTATCAAAGATTATTAAGGAGTACCTTGAATTGCTACTTTCTGATAAAAGGTTGATGACTCTCATAAAGGAGGAGCTGCTGGATGTTAAATCTGAAGTTGCAACTCCTAGAAAGACGTTGATCAAAAATGAAGACATAAACGTTTCTGATGAAGACTTAATTCAAAAAGAAGGGATGGTGGTAACCCTAACAAAAACAGGATTTATCAAAAGAGTCCCCTTAAGCATATACAGAGCCCAAAGACGTGGTGGTAAGGGTAGATCAGCAATGACAATGTATGAAGATGATATTATCACGGAATTGCTTATTACTAATACACATGCACCCTTATTGTTTTTTTCTTCGCTCGGGAAGGTATATAAATTAAAAGTTTATAAATTACCGGTAGCCAGCCCGCAATCAAAGGGTAGGGCTGTGGTTAATCTTCTACCAATAGAGCAAAGTGATAGCATTACCAGCATCATGCCAATGCCAGAGAATGTTGATGATTGGCATAAATTGAATATTGTATTTGCTACCGCTAAGGGAAATGCTAGAAGGAACAGCCTAAGTGATTTCACAAACATCCAATCAAACGGGAAAATTGCAATTCGTTTGCAAGACGACGATAAGCTGATTGGAATGGCTTCTTGCAATGATGATAACCATGTTCTGCTTGCGACTAAATGGGGAAAAGCAGTGAGATTTCCTCTCAGTACATTGAGAGTATTCAAAAGTAGATCATCCAATGGTGTGAAGGCGGCTAAATTAGCTGGCGGAAAAGATACTGTTATCTCCATATCTATATTAAATCCAGGAGAATTAGATATCTTAAAAAGAGAAGAATATTTAAAGATACCTTTAAAGATGAGATTAAAGCTAGCTTCGAACAATGCCCTTAATGATAAACAAAAAACCAAAATAAAAATAGAGGAGCTTGATGTACAAAAAGTAGCACAAGAAGAGCAATTCATTCTCACAATTACTGAAAATGGCTATGGAAAAAGAACATCTGCATACGAATATAGAGTTACAAATCGCAATAGTCATGGTGTACTAAATATAAATACTGGTAAGAGAAATGGTTTCGTAATTTCTTCATTTCCTGTGGATAATGATGACCAGATCATGGTAATGACTAATCTAGGGACAATTATTAGAACGGAAGTGAATGAGATAAGGGCTACAAGTAGAAATGCTAAAGGTGTAAAAATCATTGGATTAAAAGATGGAGAAAAAGTAGTTTCTGTCTCTAAAATATCTGTAGAAGATGAAAAGTAAGCAAACATTGTTTTTTCACTGGTTTTTCATTTTTATATTTGCCGTATTTGCCAACCTTCAAATGGTCTATGCTAAAATAGAAATAAAGATAGATGAAGGTGTTTTTGAGCCTTTTCCTGTTGCGATAGCAGAATTTGAAGGCAATAACATAGATAGCATAGAGTTTGGATTGAAATTAAGGGGGGTCATCGTTAATGATCTGGATAAGTTAGGTATTTTTAGAGTAATTGACAATGAGGCATTTTTGGAAATGCCTTCCAATATTAAAACGCCAGTGTTTGCCAATTGGTGTACCATAAATGCCAATATGTTATTAACGGCAAACGTTAATTTGGATAGGGAGAAAAACCAGGTTGTAGTTGATTATAGATTATGGGATTCTTTCAGAGAGAAAGAAGTTGAGAAAGGAAATTACAAAATAGCTATTGATGGTTGGAGAAGGATATCACACAAAATAGCCAACAGCATCTATAAAAAGTTTCTTGGTATTGATGGATATTTTGATTCAAGGATTGTGTTTGTTTCTGAAAAAGGCGATGAAAGACGTAGAACAAAAAGACTTGCCATAATGGATCAGGATGGGGCTAATTTCAGATTCTTAACCAGTAGTAAGGAGCTTGCATTATCTCCAAGATTTGATCCCAAGTCGCAAAGAATAATATACATGAGCTATAAACACAAAAACAAGCCTCCAAAAGTGTATGTTTTGGATTTGGAAACGGGAGAGCAAACTTTGATTTGTGATATGCCACACATGTCATTTGCTCCTAGATTTGCACCAGATAATAATCATGTAATCATATCATTGGCAAAAAGAGGGACGACTAGCATATATGAAATAGATATCATTACAGGAAGAGAAACCAAACTTACAAATATTTTTGGAGCAATTGACACTTCTCCATCATATTCACCAGACGGAAGAAAGATTGTATTTAACTCGGATAGAGGGGGGGGGGGAACACAAATCTACATCATGGATAGAAATGGTGTGAATGTTAGTAAAATCAGTGCTGGCGAAGGTAGCTATCGTACACCAGTTTGGTCTCCTGACGGAAATTGGGTAGCATTTACTAAAATACTGTCAGGTAGTTTTTATATAGGCATTATGAAACCTGATGGGAGCGATGAGAGGTTACTTACAAGCAGTTGGTTGGAAGAAGCACCATCTTGGTCACCAAATAGCAGAACAATTATTTTTGGCAGACAAAAAATAGATGGGAGAAACCAGCTTTATGCTATAGACATCAATGGGGATAACGAGAGATTGATCTACTCTCCTACAGATGCTTCGCAACCTTCTTGGTCTTCTCATTTAAGTTGAGTACAAAATTGGGTTTGACAGCATTCTGTATTTGTACATACACTCAAGTTGTAATTTGTAATCCCTTGATAAGATAAAGATAATCTGCTAAAAACTTGAGTGGATGGATGACCGAGTGGTTTAAGGTACCGGTCTTGAAAACCGGCGTGCGTTAATGCGTACCGTGGGTTCGAATCCCACTCCATCCTCCTCCGCCACAGTATTATTTAATGGCATTCAATAACATTCATTAGACTCTCTACGAAATAACTAAAATCCCAAAATCTGCAAAAGTAAATCCCCATAAATCGGATGGTTGAGAAATGGTAATTTTGCATACTTTGCTTTTCGCAGAGAGTCTAATATCTATATTAACTTAGTAATGCCATCAAAATTGATAAAAAAGATTGACTTCATGCATAAAAAGTATTTAATAAATACTTCTATTAGTTTTGCTAACTACTTGTATTTTGAAATCGTGAATATAGAATTTATAAGACGGTGGTAATATTTTGGATTTCGATCTAAAATATTATTTAACTTAAGAGTTTGATCCTGGCTCAGAGTGAACGCTGGTGGCGTGCTTAACACATGCAAGTCGAACGGACGATACCTGTGCTTGCACAGGTAAAGTTAGTGGCAAACAGGTGAGTAATACATGGGAATTTATCTTGTAGTATGGAATAACTATTGGAAACAGTAGCTAATACCATATATTGCTGAGAAGTGAAAGATTTTTCGCTACAAGATAAGCCCATGCAAGATTAGCTTGTTGGTGAGGTAATGGCTTACCAAGGCTACGATCTTTAGCTGGTTTGAGAGGATGACCAGCCACACTGGAACTTAGACACGGTCCAGACTCCTACGGGAGGCAGCAGTGGGGAATATTGGACAATGGGCGAAAGCCTGATCCAGCGACGTCACGTGAATGATGAAGGCCTTAGGGTTGTAAAATTCTTTTAGTGGAGAAGATAATGACTGTATCCACAGAAAAAGTCCCGGCTAACTTCGTGCCAGCAGCCGCGGTAATACGAAGGGGGCAAGCGTTACTCGGAATTATTGGGCGTAAAGCGTGCGTAGGCGGTTTTATAAGTTGAAAGTGAAAGCCTTTGGCTCAACCAAAGAATTGCTTACAAAACTGTAAAACTAGAGTATTAGAGAGGATAGAGGAATTCCTGATGTAGGGGTGAAATCCGTAGATATCAGGAGGAATATCGAAGGCGAAGGCATCTATCTAGCTAAATACTGACGCTGTAGCACGAAAGCGTGGGGAGCAAACAGGATTAGATACCCTGGTAGTCTACGCAGTAAACGATGAGTGCTAGATATTAGAACATTGTTTTTAGTGTCGAAGCTAACGCATTAAGCACTCCGCCTGGGAACTACGATCGCAAGGTTAAAACTCAAAGGAATTGACGGGGACCCGCACAAGCGGTGGAACATGTGGTTTAATTCGATGCTACGCGAAAAACCTTACCAAGTCTTGACATGATAGTCGTATAGCTAAGAAACTAGCTAGTCAGTTTGGCTGGACTATCACAGGTGTTGCATGGCTGTCGTCAGCTCGTGTCGTGAAATGTTGGGTTAAGTCCCGCAACGAGCGTAACCCTTATCTTTAATTGCCAACAGGTAATGCTGGGAACTTTAAAGAAACTGCCAATGGAGAATTGGAGGAAGGTGAGGATGACGTCAAGTCAGCATGGCCCTTACGACTTGGGCTACATACGTGTTACAATGGTAGTTACAATGTGATGCAATAGGGCGACCTGGAGCAAATCTTTAAAAGCTACCTCAGTTCAGATTGTACCCTGCAACTCGGGTGCATGAAGTCGGAATCGCTAGTAATCGCAGATCAGCATGCTGCGGTGAATACGTTCCCGGGTCTTGTACACACTGCCCGTCAAGCCATGGAAGTTAAGTTTTCCTTAAGTAAATGAGCTAACTGCAAAGAGGCAGTTTACCAAGGAAAGTTTGATGACTGGGGTTAAGTCGTAACAAGGTAGCCGTAGGGGAACCTGCGGCTGGATTACCTCCTAAAAGACAAATATATAAGTTTTTACTTATTAAAAACAAACTTAAAGCCACCGTCTTGTAAATTCTGTATTTTCATAGTTTAAGGCAGTTAGTTAGTAATAAAAATCAGTATTATGTGTAAGAATTGCGGAAATGTCTTTTGTATAATATGTGCAGTGGGTATGTTTGTTGCTTTTGTATGGCAAATATAAACTAGTTCTCCAGATGTTGGGAGACAATTTACCTGAAAGCAGTTGATAAAAATGACGAAAAGTTGCTTTATCTATCAACTTATCTTTAAAAATTTAGTATATTGTATAGTAATTAGAACAATAAATAAACTACCTTACAAAATAGAGAAATCCCAAAGCAATGACATACCCTCATTTATATGGTCATTTAGTATAGAGTACTCCTTATCACTGTTGGTTGTTTCAGTATCTTCAAAAACTACTGAATTCTGTTCGCCTATAGCATATCTCAACGTTTCAAATACTTCTGTTCCTCCATTGAGCACATACTCAAGTTGAACTTGTAGTTTTTGGTCAAGTAGAAGATAACCATCATTACTTACTGCTGCTTCAAGTACTTCTTGGTTAATAGCCTTGCTTTCATAAGATTTGATGGCTTGTTTTATTGCTTGTTGCATGACAGTTACTTGGCTCTCTTCAACAATGAAGTATGCTACTGCATGAGTTCCATGTTTATTACTAACTTCTAAGATTCCGGACTTATAGTTTACTCCCTTTGTATTTCTCGTACACCCCTTAACATCCACAAGCAATGGTCGCCACATGTAGAGCTATCTTGTTGTACATTTGCTAAGACAAAGTCTATCTTTTGGGACTTACCTACTTCTGACTTTAGGGTTTCTATTTCTTGGTTAAACTTAGAGTTTTTATCTTCTGGATTTACGATGATTAACTTTTTACCATCTTGTTCTTTTACTGATGCCACTATTTCTTGAACTGTAAACACTTCTTCACTTATTACAGCCTTTGTTGTGTTATTATTGTTATTTATTTGCTTGATGTTAGTCAATATACTCTGTAGAGATAAGCCTTTTTGTCCTTCATAGTTGTATTCTCCAGAGAATAGCTTCTCATCATACAAATAATAGTTTATAAGAGTAAACATTGTACCCCCCCAAAAAACAATAAATAATAAGATACCTATACTGTACTGACAACACCTATCAGTATAAGAGGGGAGCTAGACTCTGGGAAGTAATGGTTGCAATAATTCATACTCTCCTCCAAGTGGTTGTTCCTCGAAACCTCGTTGTTCCATGAATTCTGGTTGTTCCACCGGGTTATTTACTACTGGCAAGCGGTTAAACGACTCCCTGCTAATTGGGTGAGGTATTTCTGGCATGTCGGCAAACAAGCCCGGGTTAGTTGGGGTAGACCTATACTCACCAACTTGTTGTGTGTTAGTAGCGGGAACACCCCTTTCTCCCGCATTCCTGGTATGAAAAACTGATGTATCTTTACCTTCTTGCGTTGTTACCTCCTATACGCCCCTTGCGTAGCCATACGGTTTCGGACCAGAATAGAACATATTTCCTCCTGATAATTAAACATGTATTAAACTTTAAAACAGTTTCAGATAAAAGGTCAAGGTAAAAAATAAAATTTTTACCCACTGTTTTGCTGAACGACATAACAACGGCAATATATGAGGTATTTTAGCTACGCTGTTTGCGATATTTATCGGAAAATACTAGGAAGAAATAAAAAAATAAAAAGCTAATTTATGACCAGGAGTAAACTATTGGCACAATAGTTTTTGCAAAAGGAGCAAAAAAGTTGTATACAAAGGAATCTCAAAAATAAAAAGGGGTAAGGGGTGTTTTGTCAAAAAAAGCAAAAGACAGTCAGAAGGCTTTAATATAGGAAATACGATAGAATTAATTTCGCTTAGAATTTATGGAGGCGGTTAATATAGTTAATTATTTTGTTGCAGCCTATTTCGGATTGATCATAGGTAATTTTGCAACTTCGTTTTACTTTAGAGTCCCGAGAAACCTTTCTTTATGGGGATTTAATTATTTCGGTTCTATGCCTCCTAGTTGCTCATATTGTAGGCATCCACTAAAGGTCAAGGAGTATATACCCATAGTAGGATATTTATTATGTAAGGGGCAATGTAGTTATTGCAAGGCTAAGATTGATTCAAATTATTTGATAATAGAAGCTTTTGCTTTGCTTTTGTCTTTGTTTTGTTACTCTCAATTTTACTTTTCAGATTGGTATCTAATTTTTGTGTTTTTTGGCATATCATCTCTTGTCATGTCCATGCTTTTATTAAACCATAAGGAAGTGAATAAAAATTTTATATTTTTCGTAGTATTTTGCGGGATAATTTATAGTACTTTAATTAATTTGGGTATCTATGATTGGGTTTTTAAATTGGCAATCAGTGCAATTATTTTATATTAATAATGTATGGTTCATATGGATATAACCTAGACAGTACACACTCTGAATTATTGAAAATT
>CAZJPD010000026.1:0-14675 GCA_964547795.1 uncultured Candidatus Midichloriaceae bacterium
TACCTATATCTTAGTGATATATGCTATAAGAGAAGTTTGTGTTAAAGTTAAAAAACAAAATTTAAACTTATATATCTATTTATTTTTGGTGTTTGGTATAAAACAGTATAAGTGATATGTGCTATAGGTTGGTTTATACAGATATTTTTTACTTGTCATTTTAAAAAAAGTTGTTATAAGGGAAATTACGTATGTTTATGGTTGTATTATGTCTGGAAAATGCCAAATTGATGGGAGCAAGAGAGTAATGGTGGGTAATAATGTTTCCCACTCTAAGCGTAGGACTAGAAGGAGGTTTTTACCAAATATACAGAGTTACTCATTGATAAGTGAAACACTTAAAGGCTTTATAGAATTCAAAGCAACTCCTAGAATTATAAGAACAATTGAGTATAATGATGGATTGGATAATTTTTTGTTAGGCACCCCAAATTCAAAACTTGCCCCAAAAGCTGTTAAGGTTAAGAGAAGAATCAAAAAAGCATTGGAAAAAAAGGAGAAAAAGAAAAAAGCTGTTGTATGAATAATAATTCTGTTTCAAATAGTAAAGTTTAAGAAAAAAATAAATTTTTGACACTTTTAAATATAATCAATATTGCTTGTATTTCAGATGGTAATGTAGTTATGTAGCTAATCATATATGAATCAAAAAAATTCATTGATATCTAAAAAGTTAGGGGTGATCAAGCCTTCTCCAACCATTGCAGTTACCATGAAAGCTAAGGAACTGCGAGCTATAGGTAAAGATGTTATAGACTTGGGTGCAGGAGAACCCGATTTTGATACTCCTGATAATGTAAAGCAAGCTGCCTTTGATGCAATAAAATCTGGTCAAACTAAGTACACAGTAGTTAATGGTATTCCTGAGCTAAAAACAGCAATCATGGACAAGTTTTTAAGGGAGAATCAACTTAGATACAAGATGGAGCAAATAAGCGTTGGTTGCGGTGCAAAACATGTGATATTTAATATTTTTGCAGCAACACTCGATCGTGGTGATGAGGTGATTATTCCAGTACCGTTTTGGGTATCATATCCAGACATGGTGTTAATAAATGGTGGCAAGCCTGTTTTAGTTAATACCTCTGTAAAGAACAATTTTAAGCTAACTCCTGAAGCACTTGTAAAAAACATTACTAATAAAACAAAGTGGCTAATTTTAAATTCTCCAAGTAACCCAACAGGAACATGTTATACCAAGGCTGAGTTAGAGGAGCTTGCTAATGTACTTGCTAAATATCCGCATATTCATATCATCTCTGATGATATTTATGAGCATATACGATATGGAAGTAATCAATACATAAACATCGCTAATATAAATGAAGATATGAAAGCAAGGAGCTTTGTGGTAAATGGAGTATCTAAAGCATATTCTATGACGGGTTGGAGAATAGGATATGTTGCAGGAAATAAAGATGTAGTTAAGGCTATGTCGAAAATACAATCTCAAAGTACATCAAATCCGTGCTCTATCAGCCAGTACGCCTCTGTAGAAGCATTAAGTGTTAATTCACAAGGATTTGTAGAAAGGAATAAAGTGCTTTTCAAGAAAAGGCGAGACCTAGTGATGAATTTACTAAAGGATATAGAGGGGATTACTGCAAGTACACCTGATGGAGCATTTTATGTTTTTCCAAATTGTCAGCAACTGATTGGAAAAAAATTGCCAAATGGTGAGGTTATAAGGAATTGCACTGATTTTGCAAAATATTTATTAGAAGAAGCTCTCGTTGCAGTTGTACCAGGTATTGCATTTGGCACTCAAAACTTTTTCAGGATTTCTTATGCAATTTCGGAGGATTTACTGAGTGAAGCCTGCAGTAGAATTAAAATTGCCTGCAGGAAGTTATTGCAGTATTAACATATTATAGAGTGGGTTGTAGTCGTGTTATGAAAAAATGCATAAACAAAATGATTGATTAGGCTGAAGCTAGTAAGGTTGAATTAGCTTAAGCCTTGCTCCAAAATAAATTCAATGTAGTGTGAACTTCTACTTCTAGTTTTTCAATCTTCATTAATATTTTTTCTACTTGACTTTTTTTGATTTTCTCATATCTATCCACAAATTTTTTAGTAGTTGTCCTTAGAGAAAGGGCTTCCTGTTTTAGCTTCTTGAGCTTATCTTTCACCTCCATACTCAATTGAAGAACTGAGTCATCTAATTTTCCTGTTACAATTTCAACTAACCTACCTAACAAGGCATCTGCTTTATTCAATCGTTTTTTAGTGTTAATAATAAATTGCCCTTTTGTCTCTTCAACCTTGGCTCCAATTCGTTCTTTTGGGGTTCTGATAATATCTTTTGCCAACCCCAGCTTTTCCATTAATGCTATTATCCACTTATGTACATCCAGGTGATACCACTTATGCCCATTTCTATAATCCCGAGGGAAAGCATGATGGAAGTTATGCCAATTTTCTCCAAGGAACATAAAAAACAAAATTGGTATATCTCCTGCTGTACTGTTAGCATATTTTTTACTTCCAAAGAAATGTGCTATAGAATTTATACAGAATGTTGCTTGTTGTTGAATAGCCCTGCCAATACCAATAAAAATGAATCCTGCTAATCCATATTGTAGACTACCACCCACAATATAACCTATACAAAATGGAAGTAGTGTATTTACGAATGTAGCTATTTGCCAATAATGCTTAAATTGCCACATGATAATTTTATTTTTTCCTAACCTTTTTAAAGTGCTAGTTGCTATATGTTTTTGGGAACTTTCTCCAACTAACATCCATCCTATATGCGACCAAAAAAAGCCTTTTAGTCTCCCCTTCATCGCATACCTGTTCTTATTACCTTCTAAAAGGCAGTACTTTAAGGGGGTATGTGGGTCTTTGCCTAACATATCAGTATATGCATGATGCTTATCATGGTCAGAAGCCCATGCCAACACAGGTCCCTGTAATGTTCCTGCTGATACTATTGCCAGAATAAACTCAACAACCTTATTTGTTTTATATGATCCATGTGCCCACAACCTGTGTATTCCTACTCCTACTGAAGCACAAAAAACATAAAAGGAAATAATAGTGCATAGAATTTCAAACTTTCCAATTCCATACTTTTTCCAATAAAAGCCCCCTAATACTAATATTATTAATGGATACACTATCAATATAAATGATGTAGTATAATTGATTTTCTCCTTGCCCATTCCTATGATAAAACCTTCAATAACTGCCAAATTATTACTAAATATATACCAAAGCATATAAAGACGCAATACCTAAAGAGGGTTTTATAGTAAATTCCTATTTAATACTGGAGTATTATAGCATATACCACTAAGATATAGATATTTTAACTTTTTTATTCCGTCATCACAAGGTTGCAACTTCTTACCCCCGTCATCACGAGATCGCAACAGCAATCGTGGTGATCCAGAGATTGCCACACTCACTCTGTGAGTTTGCAATAAGAGGGCAGGAGGGTGGATTGCCACGCCTGTTGTATAGGCTCGTAATGACGGGGATGTGGGTTGTAGGTTCGCAATGACGAAAATATATTAATAATATGTCCAAATCTTTGTGTGATAAGCTGTATGTTTAAAGATAGCCTGTTATTAGAGATAAATAAAGGTGTTGATGATGTTTAATAAGAAATTACACCATTACACATTATCACATGCCAAAATAAATACTCCTAGCGAATTCATAAGGTGATACACTTTAGTTCTTTCATGAGCTCTAATTCTGATTTTGAAATCCTCCCCTCTCGTATAATTTGATATGAGTTGTTGCCAATAAATTCTATTGTGGTTGATACTGTTAAGTCTTGCAAATTATTATCGTCTTGAACAATAATATCCACTTTATTAGCAAATTCTTTTTCTATATCACATACGGAATTGATATTTGGGTTTGATGAGATATTGGCACTGGTAGCAATAATTGGTTTTTTAATGCTTGCACAGATATTTTTAATCAGTTCTTTATCAGGTATTCTAATTCCTATCTTCCCATTCTTTACCAATATAGGGGGAAGATTGTTATTTTCTACTATTGATAAAATTATAGTTAAAGAACCTGACCAGAATTTTTTGGCAAATAGCAATTCTTTTGAGCTAAATTTTGCATACTTAAGTGCCATTTTTATATCCGATACAAAAAGGGGCAAAGGTTTGTTTACCGATCTCCTTTTTATGTTATAGATATGCTGGATAGATTCATTGTTAGTTGCATCGCAAGAGATGGCATAAACTGTGTCTGTAGGGAGACAGATGATTTTTCCTTCACAAAAAGCATTGGCAATTTCCTTTAAGCTTGTTGAAGGAAGCAATACGGCTTTTTTATTGTAAACTGTAATCTTAGCTACCTAAATAAAACTTATTAATTTTCTGAATGTCAAACCACATTATTTTTTTCTGTAGCGGTTGTCTCAAAAGGTAGGAAGGATGAGAGATCACAAACGTATCTATGGGCTTTGTTAAATATGAATTTTGGTATTTAAAGCTTTGTTTTCTAAGCAACCCCATTGGCGTCTTTAAATCTAATAGTGACTCCACAGCAGTGCTACCAACTAGAATAATAATTTTTGGATTTACGAGAGCAACGTGTTTCTCCACAAATGGTCTACAGATATCAATCTCTTTTGAAGTTAGTCTTCGGTTTGCAGGTGGTCTCCAAAATATAGTGTTGGTGATGTAACATTTACTCCTATCAATGTTTATCGCAAGTAAAATATTGTCTAGCAGCTTTCCACTTTGACCACAAAAAGGGATACCATATTTATCCTCGTTAGCTCCTGGAGCTTCCCCAATTAACATAATATCAGACTTTGGATTGCCATCAGCAAATACAGTGTTAGTTGCTCCTCTTTTTATTTTTAGACCATCAAAATTTTGCACTACAGCTTCCAGGTTCTCAATAGAATTACAACTATCAGCTAATTGCCTTGTTGTTAAGGTTTGACCACCTTCAGTAGGTGGAGGTATTGGTTTTACTGAAGTATCATTGTGTGATCTTCTGTCCTGTGTAGTTTCATGCATAAAGCAGTCAATTCCAGATTCTATATACAATTCTAATATGCTTCTCCTACAGATGTCCATATCCAAATTTTGATATTTTGATAATGTTGACATCATACTACATCTGGGTTAGAAGATAACCTATTATATATAAAGGTGATAGGATGTCTACAAAAAGAACTTACCAGCCCAGTAATCTTGTACGTAAAAGAAGACATGGGTTCAGAGCTAGAATGGCAACAGTTGGAGGAAGAAGGGTTATAAATAATAGAAGGGCTAAAGGCAGAAAAGAACTATCAGCATAGGGTGTATTATTGCATTTAAAGAATTCTAAAATAACTAAAGGGGCTGAGTACCAGAGGTTATCTGAAGGTGCTAGTAGGGTAGTAGGAAAATGTTTCACAATACTTTACAAAAACTCTAAGCAAGAAGAAGTAAATAAATTTAGATTTGGTATAACAGTTAGCAAAAAAGTTGGAAATGCAGTAAAAAGAAATAGGTATAAGAGGGTAATCAGAGTATTGGTGAGAGACGTTTGTATAAAGAAAAAAAGGTATAGTAGTGTGAGTATTAATGTGATTGCGAGAAAATTTATTGTGAGAGAGAGCTTTTCCAGCATAAAAAGCGACTTCACTTTCTGTTTAAACAAAATATTTACTCATGAAAAATGTCATATCAAAAATAGTTAAGTGGCTCTGCCAATTCTTTTTGCTTATTTATCAAAACCTGATATCACCTTATGTAGCCACTTCATGCAGGTATTATCCCAGCTGTTCTCATTATGCAAAACAAGCTATAAATAAATTTGGAGTTAAGGGGATATTTTTGATATTAAAAAGAGTTCTGAAATGCAACCCTCTTTCTTCTGGTGGATATGACCCTATACCTTAAAAACTTATATATAAATGAGTAATAACCTTAGGACGATATTAGCTACTGTTTTGTCGATGTTAGTTTTAATTGTTTGGCAAAACTATTTTAGCAAGAGGGAAATATCCCCCCCAGTGTCTAAGAGTGATAATAGTCAAAGTATTAAAAGCCAAAAGGAGGATTATCATGCTAGCTTCGATTCAGAGCAACAGCAAATACAACAGACCGCAAACAAAGAGAATATAGTTAAGGTAGGGAAAGAAAGAAGAATTACGTTTAAAAACAACGTTATTAGTGGTTCAATTAATTTGATTGGAGCAAAAATAGATGATTTGACACTGCTCCAGTATAAGGAAACAGTTGCCAAAAATAGTGGTGATGTTGTGCTACTTTCACCACCAAATACAAAGGAAGTCTATTATGCTGAATTTGGCTGGGTAACAAATAACAAGAAGATTGAATTATCAAACAGTAAGACGATTTGGAAAGCAGATAGCAATATCCTCACTCCAGATAATAAGATAAACCTTACTTGGTTAAATAAAAGTGGTATAAAATTTGTCATAACCGTAGCTTTAGATGAAAATTACATGTTTACCATTGAGCAGAAAATTTTAGGTGCAGAAAGTACAAATTTAAAGCCTTATGCTGCATTAAGTAGAGGAGATCATGGAAATGGCAAAAGCCAAATGATTATTCATGAAGGCGGAATAGGGGTTTTTGAAAATAAGTTGCAAGAGATAACATTTGAAGATTTGGATGATAAAAAATTATATAAATTTTCAGATGCAGATAACGGCTGGTTTGGGTTTTCTGATAAATATTGGCTCACTGCGATTATTCCAGAAAATTCAGCATTATCCAGTAGGTTCATCGAGCATGATGCCAAACAGGGCAAGAGGTATCAAGTAGATGGAATAATGGAAAATATCATGGCTGATGGCAAGATAAGCTATAATAAACTGCATTTTTTTGCTGGAGCAAAAAAGTTGAACCTCTTGGATGGGTATGAGGCAAAATATAACATAAAGCTTTTTGACAGAGCAGTTGATTTTGGAATTTTATACTTTATCACTAAGCCTATATTTATTACCTTAAACTTTTTCTATTCGTTAGTTGGGAATTTTGGTATTGCGATTATCCTGCTTACTGTGTTCATAAAGTTACTCTTGTTTCCTTTGGCCTATAAGGGATTTAAAGGAATGAACAGGCTAAAAGACCTTCAACCTGAGATGACAAGTCTAAAAGAAGTATATGGCAATGACAGTGCAAAACTACAAAAAGCTATGCTAGAAATATATAAAAAGGAAAAGGTAAATCCTATGTCTGGTTGTTTCCCCATACTGCTTCAAATGCCGGTGTTTTTTGCCCTTTACAAGGTGCTTTATGTTACCTTGGAAATGAGGCATGCAAAATTTTATGGTTGGATAAAGGATTTATCTGCTCCAGATCCAACTAATATTTTTACACTGTTTGGGTTAATACCATGGGAAACGCCGAGCTTTCTCTACATAGGTATTTTACCAATTGTTATGGCATTAACCTTATATTGGCAACAAAAATTAAACCTTCAACCAGCCGACCCTACTCAGGCAAAAGTCATGAAATTGTTTCCACTTATATTTTTATTTATGTTTGCTTCTTTTCCCTCTGGTTTGGTATTATATTGGTCGTGGAGTAATGTTCTTTCAATTACTCAACAAATGCTAATTAAGAAAATGACAGGATAATGAGTATCGATAAAAAAAAGAAGGGTAGGGTTGTTGTTGCTATGTCTGGTGGAGTTGATAGTTCAACAGTTGCTGCTATACTTCATGAGGAAAATTATGAAGTTATAGGAGTAACTTTGCATCTCTATACTGGGCAAAATACATGTGATGCGACAATTATGGCAAAACAAATAGGGATACCTCATTACGTACGGAATTATGAAAGTTTTTTCAAGGAGGAGATCATTGATGATTTTGCAGATAGCTATATATCTGGAGAAACACCAAACCCATGTGCCAAATGTAATAAAAAGGTAAAGTTTGGAGAGTTACTAAAGATAGCTAAAGATTTAGGTGCTACCACATTAGCAACTGGGCATTATGTTAGGAAAGCTAAAATAAATAATGAGGATGTGTTACTTAAAGGTGTAGATAAAAATAAAGATCAAAGCTATTTCCTTTTTGCTATTGACAAAGAGCAAATTGGTTTTTTAAAGTTTCCATTAGGTGATTTAGAAAAAGAAGAAACACGTAAACTTGCTAAGAAGTATGGGCTTACTGTTGCAGACAAACCTGAAAGTCAGGATATTTGTTTTGCTTTACGTGGCAAATATTCACAGATAATTAAAAAATTAAAACCAGAATCGCATCAGAGTGGAGATATTGTGTTGAAAAATGGAAAGGTATTAGGTAGACATGATGGAATAGTGAATTTTACAATTGGTCAACGTAAAAAGATAGGAATGTCTCATGATAAACCACTTTATGTTATTAAAATAGATGCAGATAATAATAGGGTTATTGTAGGGGAAAAAGAAGAGCTAAAGGCAAGCAAATTACAAGTAAAGAACTTAAATTGGCTGGCTAAAACTGAGGATTTGCAAAATAACATAAAGTGTTCTGTAAGGTTAAGGTCTAATCACAAAGAGATTGGAGCAACTGTCAAATATTTAGGTAAGGGTTATGCGGATGTTGTATTGGATTCCTCATATAATGGCATCACACCTGGTCAGGCGTGTGTAATGTATGATGGAAATAGGGTTCTTGGCGGAGGATGGATAATGAAAGAGGGTATAAGCTAGAAATGCAGATTGCTGATAAGTTGGCTCATTATATACAAAATACTTTATGGTCTAATGTAACCTTTGTTAATTATTTGTTGTTGCCTTTTTCTTTACTTTACAGCTTATTGCGTAATTTTAGGTATTATTTTTTTCAAACACCTCAACAATTTCAAAGCAAGATAATCTGTGTTGGAAATTCAGTATCTGGCGGAGCAGGGAAAACACCAGTAGTAATGAGTTTGCTAGAGTTATTAGGTAAAGAAAAAAAGATAGCTGTAGTTGCAAGAGGGTATAAGGGCAGTTTAAGCAACTCACAAAAAGCTATTAAAGTAGACTTGGAAAAGCATACATATAAGGAAGTAGGGGATGAAGCAATGCTAATTGCAACATATGCTGATATCTTCATTTCTGCTAATAGAAAATTAGCAATAAAACAAGCCCAGGATTGGGGAGCTGAAATTATAATTTTAGATGATGGGTTTCATGACAATACAGTTCATAAGGATTTGGCAATATTGGTTATCAGCTATTTAGATATTAAAAATAAGTTTTTAATCCCTGCAGGACCAATGAGGGAAAGCCTGGCAACAAGTTTGAGAAAAGCAGATATTGTTATCGTCCCTAAGAATCAAAAATATGTAATACCAAAAAAATATTTAACAGGGAAAAAAATATTTAAGCAAAAGCAAGTTATTAACAATGCAAAACAAATAAAAGGGAAAGATTATATACTTTTATGTGCTATTGCCCAACCTGAAAGGGTTATATTAACTGCTGAGGAAGTAGGGGCAAGAATCAAAAAAAGTTATATATATCCCGATCATTATGACTTTCCACATGAAGAACTGGAAAAAATTTACATGGAAGCAAAGAAACATGGTTATAAAGTTTTAACTACTAAAAAAGATTATGTGAGATTACCACAAAAATATGCTGAGAAAACTGTAGTTCTTAAGTATCATATCAAGCTTGAGGGGGAGGAAAAATTAGGGGAAAAAATGAGTCTTGCTCGGTATAGTATATTCCATAAAAGCTTAGACAAGGGGCGAAAAAAGGTAAGGAATGAAAAAGTATAAAAAAGAAAGAAGGATAGTTTGTTATGTAGAAGGTTTATTACATACCAATACTATTGAAAGCTTTTGGGCTGGAGTTAAACGTGCTTGGCTTGGTCAGCATCACTATCACGGTAAAAAACATACAGGCTTGTATATTACTGAAATCTATTTTAAGCATAATACTAAAGATAGTAGTTTTCCTAATTTCATTAGAAATATTGTAGCAGTATGAAAGAGCATAAAAACAAACTATACTATGGCGATTGTCTACAAGTAATGAATGATATGGAACTTTGCAGTGTAGATTTAATCTATCTTGACCCACCTTTTAATTCTAACAGAGCTTATAATGCAATTTATAAGGACAATACAGGTCGCCCTTTACCTTCTCAAATAAATGCTTTTTGCGATATGTAGGAGTTTACGCCAGAAAGAGAAGCACTTTTACGCAATATACATATTTTAGCGAGAGATGGGGGTGTAGATAGTAAAACTATTGAATTCTGGAAATATTGGATGAAGGCCTTGCGTTATACAAACCCAAAGCTTCTTGCTTATTTACTCTATATGATGGAGCGACTACTTGTAATGAAAGGTCTTCTTAAGCCTACAGGCTCTATATATCTACATTGTGACCCTACTGCTAGCCATTATATTAAGGTGTTAATGGATAGTATATTTGGGCATGAAAATTTCATAAATGAGATTGTATGGCACTACCAAACGGGTGGGGCAAGTAAAAGATGGTTTGCTAAAAAGCACGATGTTATTTTGCTATATTCCCAAACAAAAAAATACAGATTTTATGGAGAAAATGCAAAAATAGCTCGCTCTGAAAAATCTATAAAACGAGCACAAAATCAAAAAGGAGCAAGGATAACAAGCAATAACGCAACAAAATTGCCTATGGATGTGTGGACAGATATACAAGCATTAAATCCAATGTCTAATGAACGACTAGGCTACCCGACACAAAAACCCGTAGCATTATTGAAAAGGATTATAGAATCCTCGTGCCCTGAAGATGATATAATACTTGATCCTTTCTGTGGTTATGGAACTACTATATGTGCAGCACATGAATTAAACAGAAGGTGGGTAGGACTAGACATAGCTTATCATGCAATCCGTAGAGTAGTACAAAATCGCTTGGAAGACAACTATAGGCTTATTGAAGATAAAGATTATCAAATAAATGGTATACCAAATACATTAGAGGAAGCAAGAGATATATGGGAGCGTGATAAATATCAATTCCAAAGATGGGTAATTGAATATATAGACGGTTTTGTGACCAATAAAAGTACAGGTGATGGTGGGGTCGATGGAAGACTCTTTTTCAGTAACCCTAATGAAAAAGATTTACAAACAATGGTTTTAGAAGTGAAAGGAGGGCAAAATATTAATATAAAGGATGTGAGAAATTTGATGGGGGTTATGGGAAGAGAAAAGCTACCTATGGCAGGTTTAATAGTTTTAGAAGACTTACCTGATAGAAAAAAACGAAACTTTCTAACAGAAATGGCAAGTGCTGGTACTTTAAAAATTCACGGTAAACATTATCCTAGAATGCAACTATTAACTACAAAAGAAATACTTGAGGGGAAAAGATTTTATACTCCAAGCATAGCAAAATTAAACACAGGTCAAGGTTTATTGAAGGGTCTATCGAAAAAATAGAAAGCCCCTAACTACTTAATCCGTTAAAATAAAAGGCATGAAAAAATTCTGATCTTTGATCAATAAACTCTCTGCAAAACCAACAAAATGAGAAAGTTTGAAAAATTGACTACTCATATCTATAGCATATACCACTAAGATATAGATATTTTAACTTTTTTATTTCGTCATCACGAGATCGCAACTTCTTACCCCCGTCATCACGAGATCACAACAGCGATCGTGGTGATCCAGAGATTGCCACACTCACTTTGTGAGTTTGCAATGACGGGGATGTGGGTTGTAGGTTCGCAATAACGAAGATATATTAATAATATGTCCAAACCTTTATGTGATAAGCTATAAGTGGGATTTTATTAATTGATAAAAGGCAAAATTTAATTCTCAAATGTTCATTTGTTTTTGATACTTATAAGAGCTTGAGTCATTTTGATACTTTTGTACTTGCGGGATCTCAAGTATATAGTATATTTTATTGTGGTTTATTTATTTTTGATAAATAAGGCTTGCGATAACTTATACAGGAAATAAAAATATGAATATTTTCCATAATACAAGCGATATATATACTATAAGATCAAGTGCTTTCCCTAGTATATATAAAGAAGAAATACGTGCTTTTAAAAGTTTGTGGAAGGCTGTTATTACACAGGCATTAATGGATGCTTCAAGTAATTCTAAAAAAATTTGCTAAGAAACAAAAAATAGAAGCTTTAAAGTGGTTGCTTGATGAAAGGAATAATAGTGACCTTAAAAGGGTATGCTGCTTTGCAGATTTGGAGTATCAGAAAGTATTAACGAAAGTGAAGATAGCTCTATCAAATGGCTGTAGATGGCGTAATGATAATAAAAGAGACACTCCTATTCAGAGAAAAATGTCAAACGAATAATGGAGATAAAGAGGTAAGTGGCAAAACTTACCTCCCTAGAGTTCATTATAAGTCAGCTTTTTCAATTAGAGGGGCTGGTTCGTTAGCATACATTAGTTCTTCTATAGTTCCTATAGCTTCTTGTATCATTCCTTTTATAGTTTCTTCATAGGATATAAACCCAGTAAGAAACCCACTTGCAACACTACTAAGTACAGCTTCAGGTAAATAATTTTTTCCCATAAGTTCTTTAGCTAGAACTGCATCCACATTTTCTATTAGTAATATTTTTCCAAACAAATCTATAGTTTCTCCATCTTTTACATATCCACCAATGGCATCTCCCCATCCTTCATATAAAGCACCATTAACTGCTCCTTTTATTACCTCTATCCCCAAAGTTCTCACACCTCCTTCTATTATCCCTAGAATGCCTTTAATCACATACTTTGCTGCATTCCCTACAGCTCCACACATCATGCTGTGTTCTCCTTCATAAAAATAACTGTTACACGTTTTTCTTATTGTATATCCTGCAAATGCCCCTGTAGTCCCCCATAATATAAGGGATGCTGGTATAGCAAAAGGTCCTGTTGCTGCTGTTAAGCCCATAGATAAAGCTATTTGTGATACTCCCCAAAGAGAAAAATATGTTGGCAAATCTACAAAAACAGCATCCCAAAATGCTTCTTGTATTTCTTCGGGAACATATTCTGTTATATTATTGTAATTAATTATCTCATTCTCCTTTAAAATATTTAAAAAATTATTTATTATTTGAGGAAACAAAGTAAGAGGGCTTTGTTATAGCTTTATGGTTGCATAGCAGTTTGGTGTTTCATATAACTTAATTTTAACACATTTTACCCGATCATTTTGAAAAATCAACGGGCAGACATTATGCAACAAGTAATATGCCATACTTTCCACTGTTGGGTTTGCATTGATATAACATATCTTCTGTCCCGTAACATTTGCTATCTTTTCACCTAATTCTTTATCCTTTATACTCAAAACAGTATTATGATCCCAATTCTCATTTAGCCAATTTCTAAATTTTTTCTTTATGACACTGAAATCCACAACCATACCTACATTGTCTAGTTTTTCAGCTTCAAATGTCAACTCAGCAGTGTACCTATGACCATGTAACATTTTACAATCTCCTTTATGCCCAACAATTCTATGTGCTGAATCAAAACTCAATACTTGTGTACACTGTACCATTAAAAACTTGAATTAGCATTTTGTAAGTAGTAATTGTACACAGATAACTTTTCAAAAACAATGTTTCTTAATGCCCTTATATAGCAAGACAACTTCGATGTTAAAGGTATATTTGGCTAATCCTAGAGGATTTTGTGCAGGGGTAAGAAGAGTAGTTGAGATTGTAGAACTTGCATTAAAAAAATATGGTACTCCTGTTTATGTCAAACATGAAATAGTCCATAACAAACATGTTGTAGAAAATCTTAGACAAAGGGGAGCTGTTTTTGTTGAAGAAATCACTGATGTTCCGAAAGATGCCGTAATTATTTTTTCAGCACATGGGGTTAGTAGAGAAGTTGAAGAAGCATCTACACATAAACATCTGAAAATAGTTGATGCCACTTGCCCACTGGTTAAGAAAGTACATCTTCAAGCACAGAAATTTGAAAAGGAAGGAAATAAGATAATTTTAATTGGACATAAGAATCACCCAGAAGTTGAGGGTACTAGTGGTCGTATAGAACAAAGTGTCTTTATTGTCGAAAAAATTAGCGATATAGAAAAAATTCCATACTCAAAGAAAGATAATGTCGCTTATGTTACTCAAACTACCCTTAGTGTTGATGATACCAAAGGTATAATAAACAAGTTAAAAATTAGATATCCAAATATCATGGGTCCTGAATTGAATAATATTTGTTTTGCAACTCAAAATAGGCAGGATGCAGTCAAAAAACTTGTCAGAATAGTTGATACTGTATTTGTAATTGGGGCAAAAAACAGCTCAAATTCAAATAGATTGCGGGATATTGCGGAACTCCATGGAACTAAAGCATATTTGTTTGATGATGAAAATGACGTAAACTCAAATTTGCTACACGGAGTAGAAATACTTGGAATTACAGCAGGGGCTTCTGCTCCTGAAGTGTTGATCAAAAATCTGATCAAAAAAATAGGAAAGATCAGAAATATTAAAATTAAAAATTTGGAAGGCATTACTGAAAATATAAAATTTAAGATTCCAAAGATGTTGGACTAATACCAAGCACCAAAAATAACTTATAGCTTATCACACAAAGGTTTGGGCATATTATTAATATATTTTCGTCATTGCAAGGGTTATTAAGAACTTTTAATAAAATCTCAGCTCAGTAACATTAAACTTTAATTTTCATTTAAGATGATTTATACTGTAATAAAAAAACAAAAGGTTAATGTGATAGGAAGAAATGAATGA
>CAZJPD010000027.1:0-11769 GCA_964547795.1 uncultured Candidatus Midichloriaceae bacterium
GTTAGAATAAGGGTTAACAAAAATAAAAAAATGAGAAAATGCCAAATAATGATAGAGAGAATGGATAATAAACGGGTAGGCATAATAGATTGTGAAAAAGTGAATAAGGAAGTTTTCCGAATATTAAAGGAAAAATCTCTGGAACTTGAAGATTTTAATATTGAGGTTAGTTCTCCAGGTATAGAAAAACCACTAACTAGATTAAAAGATTTTATTGAATCTAAAGAGAAGATAATTAAGATGCAAACGTTGTATAAGATACAGAATAGACGTAATTTCATGTGCTATGTAAAAGATGTTGATGAAAATTCAGTGAAGGTTGAATTAGTAGATACTGGTGAGGTTATTATTGTAAATTTTAACTCAATATCAGAAGCTTATCTGGAGTATAAGCTTTAATTAGATATAAGTTTTTGGTAAAGGATAATGAACATTAAAAGTTTTGGTGGAAATGAGATTTTGCATGTTGTGGATGCTGTGGCGAGAGATAAAGGGATACCAAAAGAGCGTATTTTAAGAGCTTTGGAGGAAGCAATAGGTACAGCTGCCAAAAGGAAATACGGAGCCAATATTTGTGTCAAAGCCTACATAAATAGGAAATCTGGCGATATTAAATTTTATAGAGAAACTTTAGTAGTCAAAGAAATGCCTAAATTCGACTGCACAGAGCAAGAAATGGACGTTATTAACTTAGCGGAAGCCAATAAAAAGAATCCAGATTTAAAAGACGGAGATGTAATTAGAGAAGTTTTACCTCCGTTAGAAATAGATAGGCTAAATGCTATTTTTGCAAAACAAATCATTATAGCTAAAATAAGAGAGATCGAAAGAGATAAACTATATGAGGAATTTAAAGGCAGAATAGGGGATGTATTAAATGGTTTAGTTGAAAAAATAGAAGTGACTGGGTTTGTAATAAAAGTAGGTGGTGCTGAGGCAGTCTTAAAAAAGGATCAAGCTCTCAAAACAGATTATTATAAATTAGGCGATAGAATTAGGGCATGTTTGATAAAGCTCGATAAAGAGTCAAAAGGACCAATGTTGGTATTATCTAGAGTCCACAATAATTTTGTAGAGCAATTATTTAAACAAGAAGTACCTGAGATATATGACAAGATTATTGAAATTAAAGGTATTGCTAGGGACCCAGGGTCAAGAACTAAAATAGCAGTCTATTCGTCGGATCCCTCAATTGATCCAGTGGGTTCATGTGTTGGTATGAGGGGTATTAGAGTACAGTCAGTAATAAAGGAACTAAGAGGCGAAAAGATTGATATAGTAAAGTGGAGCGAAGACCCCGCTACTTATATCATAAATGCTTTAGGTTCTATACAAGTCTCAAAGGTTATCATCGATGAAGATGAAGGGAAAATAGAGATAGTCGTATCTGATGAAGACCAAAGTCAAGCCATTGGTAGAAGAGGGCAACACGTTAAATTAATCTCTGACTTAGTAGGTTGGAAAATTAATATAACTACAGAAGAATTGGAAAGCACTAGAAGGCATGAAGAATTTACAAGAATAACCAAGTTATTTATGGATAAGTTAAATTTAGAGGAAATTTTAGCACAGCTACTTGCATCTGAAGGATATGATAGCATAAAAAGTTTAGCTGAAACGGATATAAAGACAATTGCTTCTGTTGAAGGATTAGATGAGGAAATAGCAAATGAGTTAATTGCTAGAGCTAAGGAGCATATAGAAGTGTCCCCAATGTGTCAGACCGAAATTGGTTCAAAAAGAGAGACAAATTGTCCTTAAGTATGTACTACATTTCGATCTCCTAAACGAGTTAAAATGCAACGTTTAAGGGAGGGAATGTTCATAAAGCATAGACAAAATAAAAAAAATAATGCAATTAGTGATAAAAGAAAGCAATAAAGGGAAATAAAAAATGGAAATGATATGTAAGGAATGCAAATCAAATTTATGGACAAAAAATGGAAAAATGAAAAACAAGCAACGTTATAGGTGCAAATTGTGCGGTCACAATTATACTATAGGAGATAATCGCATCGTATATGAATTAGAGAAAAAAGCCTTAGTAATACGTATGTATTTAAATAATTGTGGGATAAGAAGAATTGCACATATATAGCATATCCCACAAAGGTTTGAACATATTATTAATATATTTTCGTCATTACGAGCTATAGCAGTAGGCGTGGCAATCCATCCTCCTGCCCTGTCATTGCGAACTCACAGAGTGAGTGTGGCAATCTCTGGATCACCACGATCGCTGTTGCGATCTCGTGATGACGGGGATAAGAAGTTGCAACCTTGTGATGACGGATAAAAAAGTTAAAATATCTATATCTTAGTGGTATATGCTATACTTGAGATGCCATGAGCTACAGTGTTTTCATGGATTAAAAAGGCAGGGCAAATAGTTAGTGAGATGGTAAGAGAAAGAAAAGATAATGAAGAGAAGATAGAAGTACTGGAATTAGATGGGCTATATACATTTATTAAAAAAAGCCGAGAAAAGACAAGAAGATTGGGGAGGTGGAGGGAGAATACACCAAGATATGGACTGCTGTGGATAGGGACAGATTTAAAACTATTTCGTTTAGAGTAGGAAATGGTAATAAAAAAAATTACATAGATATGGCAATGGAGCTGAAATCAAGATACAAAGAGATAAGGTACATGTGTACTGATGGATGCAAAGCTTATGGACACTACAGAATAGCCAAGCACCATATTGTTGGTAAATCAGAGACGTGTTTGTAGAAAGTTTCAAAACTCTTCACTGAGAGACATGCTGGTACATCTTAATAGACGAACAAAAAGATTTAGTAAGTCCATAGAAATGCTCAAATTGACTTTAGTTATATTTTTCAATAAAGATATTTCTTATAGTGTCTATGCTTAATAAACACTTTCCTTTAATTATTACTTCATATTATTTTATTTATGATATAAGGAAGCTATGTAAAATGGTAATGAAGATAAAATAAGCTTTTATTTATATTTTATATGAGTGTAGTATATCCATTAACTAATTAAAAGTTATTAATAAATTTTTGAAAATTTTATTTGCCATATAAAGTTCCCTCGTTTTCTTTGGGGTGTAGCCAAGCGGTAAGGCAACGACTTTTGGTGCCGTGATACGGTGGTTCGAATCCACCCACCCCAGCCAGTTTTAGTTCTTGTTTACAGTATCATCATATAGTCAATTTGTTAATGGTGATTAACTATAAAATATAAAATTATTAAAAAGTCATTGTCAACACTTCACAATATGCTATTATCCATTTATAAAGCATTAAATAATTGGTGGTATGGTGTTTAGAGTTAAAAATGTGTTTTTACTCCTTGTGTTAGTTTTTTCTGTTACTTTATTTCAGCCTTCTCTAGTGATTGCTGACGATCCTAAAGACACTGATAATGTAGATGCTGCAAGTGCAGGTATAACAAATGTGTTATGTCAAGCTATAAAAATAGTGCAAGGTCCGACAGGTAAGACTATTGCCATCTTAGTAACTATTTCCTTGGCTGTAGGGCTGTTTTTAGGAAAGATCACTTGGGGTGTCGCTATAGCTGTTGCAGTTGGTATGGGTGTGTTGTTTGGAGCAAATACTGTAGTTGGTTATATAGCAGGTTCAGGTGCTGATCCTTGTGCTGGTATAAGTTAGTCTTTTTAGTGGTGTACTAATCAAAATTTAATTCTGGTACTTATCTATTAAGAGTCATCTGAATGTCATCTAAGTCATGGTCGTTAAGTATGCCTTCGAGGTACAAGACCTCATTACTTTCTTCAATAGCTCATTTTCCCTTTATTTGACAATTATTTATAAAAGTCAGATAAAAAATAGGTTAATTAAATATATTAGTGCCATATTTTTTTCCTTTGAAATATATAATCAAATTTTCGATTTTTAGTCGATAATGAATTAAGAGTTTGCATTTGTTTTCAATTGAGTTTAAGACTTTTGAAAAGGGAATAAAGTTGTTATAACCTACTCAGCTTAAATTAATTTTATATAGTTGCTTCAAAGCAAATTGAAGCACCTTGAAAAAGTTAAAGTGGTTAAAAGGGGGGGTTTTTACTCAATATGAAAATGTGTGTAATGATTTAATTAAAGGACTCGAAAGTGTACAAAAAATTTCAGATAAAACACAAAATTTTGCAGCAGATAAGGATAATTTCTTAAAAATTTACCTTCAGCTAAGGAAAGAAGTATAGGAGATTGGCTGATGAGTAAGATAAAAAATATTTTGGAGGCTTTAGGACATAGACCCACAAGATTATTTGAACATTTTGAACATAAAACACGAAGTTTTGTTGAGAAGATATTGCAAGAACGCCAAGTTCAAGGTAAAGATCAAAGTATTCAGCATTAAATAAATTTTCTATGAAGCAAATCCCAAAACGAAGTTAAACAATTTTTTTGCAACGCAACATCTCAAAAATGGAAGAAGGACAGGTTAAATCCCTCAAGAGAATCGCTAAAAATTTAGATAAAGGAGTGAACTCTTTAGTCATAAATAGAAATTGTGTAAATCAAATTATAGAAGATTTAAAAAAGAGTTTAGAAAATTTACTATCAGAGATTAAAAAGGAAAAGGAGTTATCCAGGCAAACCCTAAGTTTTGAATTTGAGAAATTTTTTGAAGAATGCGAGAAAAGAATACAAAAAATAAAAGACGAAATCAAACGTAACCAGGATATTATGGGGGGTTTAACATCAGAGTTAAAAGAAAAGTTTAGTGAGCAAAAAAAATATGAAAATTTATTAAAGAAAGCAGAGACAAAACTGAGAAAGCGGGATAAACTTAACGAACAAAAACAATTGGATGAACTTGTCCAGCAAAGAAACTTTGTTACAAAAGTAAAAGGATAAGACAATATGTCTAAAGTAAAAAACATACAAAGGAAAATATAGTGTAACAAATTGTAGAAATTGATATTTCATGGGAGTGACATCTCAGGAAGTGTTCGTAAAATATAGAGAGAAAAGAAAAAAAAGATGATATAATGAAAGGAATAAAAAAAGGAGAGGAAAAATGTATCAAATGGAAACGATGCAAAGACATTAAAGCAATTCAGAAATTGCCCCTGCTTGATTAGTACAGATAACCCCCATTTTTAGCCTGTATACACGTGTATACAAAAATTTTATTTGCATCATTTTTGCATCACTTTGTATTCAAAATGAAGTACAATCCTTGTATCCCCCTTATTACGCACTATAAACGTATATGCATTTTGCATCTCTTTTTTTGATAATTGTTTTTAATGCTTGAGAGCAAAAATACTGTTCAAAATTTTTATATAAAAATTACTATGGTGTCTTTGTGAGTTTTAAAAACCAAAGGTTTTCAACACTTTCCTTTTGATACTTTTGAAATATCTTCAACAAGTATTATATAATTGCAAAAATTACCAATAACCAAATCCCTATAAAAGGGGCAGATCACACTGTCACACCACTTGCACCTAGTGTGCATTTTTTATAATAGCGGTAAATTGGGGCATAAAGTACGTAATACACCTGTATTATGTTTCTCGCAAATGCCCATTATACAGCAAAAATTGCGTAATGCACACGTAATACAAAACCTTATTTTTACCATAATTCATCCCCTCATAAACTAAGAAAATCGTTATAATATGATGTAGGTGTATTACAAAATTGACCTACTGTATTACAGTGTTGTCAATGTATACCCACATTCCTCCATATTGAGGGATTTACAAGCGTAATACACTACTTTTTGACTCACAAAACACAATAATAAATATTCTTTGTGAGTTACACACCTAAATCTCATGTCCTAAAGACATTTATTGCTGAACACTAAATGATAATAAGCTAATAGCCATACTTTGAACATTTATCAAGTTCAATTCAGGCATTTTAAAATCAGAATCCCAACCACTATACCAGCTTTGTGCAGGAGCGTCATTTGTAACAATATCATTATCTAGTATCAGATATTCCTCCACTGGATTATCATTAACATTTTGTATATGTACAGCTTCCAACATCTCTTCCGCTTCTCTTGTAAATACATTTGTATTTCCTCCATACTCTATCAATGCAATTGCTGTTTTTATGTTTCCTTGTCCTATTGCCCTATCCAATGCTGTGAATCCATTAGCATCTGGAAGGTTCATTAGTTCTTCTTCTTGTATCCCATTCAAAAGAATTCCTGTTATGCTTGGGTTTTCTATATCAGCCGCTAGGTGTAAAGCTGTATCTGCATTTGCATTCCATCTTACTGGATTTGCTCCATGCTCAACTAGTAGTCTTACCATCTCTTCATCCCCTTGCTCTACTGCAACATGTAATACTGTGTCTATCACTATCCCATTAGGAAATAGCCTTATATTAAAAATTTCGTGCTCTACATTTGTCATTGGTACATAACTCTCAAAAAGCAATCTTGCAGCTACTACGTTATTTGTTAATACTGCCACCTGTAATGGTGTCTGATTATTTTCATTGTATTGTAAAATATCTGCTCCATTTGCTATCATCCTCTCCATTGTCTGTAAATTATTTGTTGCCACTGCTTGATGTAGAGTAGAGTAATCATTAACAACATCTTGAAATTGTTTACTTTCTACAACATAATACCCTTCCTCTATAGCTTGCCTTGCTGTGTCAAACAATTCTCCTGTTTGATAATAATGAATTAGCTGAGCTTGTAGTTTTTCTCTATATTCGTTCTGTATTAGGAATATATCATCTATTGCTCTGTCATCTAAATCAATAACACTAAGATCAACTGAAGTTTCTATTTGTTCTTCTTTTTGTGATAAATGAGCTTCACATAATTCTTGCAACATAATTAAGCACACATCCCCACATGTTCCATGCTCAGCATTTTGCCTACCTGAGTAAATTTGCTGTACATTATTACTTATTAAAGAAAGCTCTTCAACAAGCTCTTGCATTTCCTCTATAAACTCTGAATCTTCTCTGCTAAGTGAGTCTATTATTCTCATCTCTATTGAACCTTTTTCTGTCTTTATTGCATGCAACAATACTGCATGTCTTTTCTCTTCTGTATTTTCTAGTTTGATTATTGCTACATAATGCTTTTGCTTATCCCACCTCTTCCAATTTACTAGTTTCTCTGTAATATCAAATTTATCAATAACACAGTTTTCTATATATAAACTACTTCTTTGAAGGTCCGCATTATTTGACAATGCAATTTGTTTGAGGTTATTTTCTATTTCTTCTTGCTCCATTCCTTCTAGCTCGCTACTCTCTTCTAAAGCCAATATACCATTGTATTTCTTTTGCCTATCTTTCGGATTTTTTATTTCTTCCTCTGCCTTTCTCTTTTCTCTAACATAATTATTAATTATTGTGGTAGCACTTTTATTTCCGATGCCTTTTATCTTCTCAAGTTTCTGCCTAACCTCTTCCCCCTCACTTTCCTGTAATATTCCTCTAATTTTCTCCTTATTCTTCTCAGCATCCCGTTTCTGTCGCCCTTTTAGGTTTGCCAATAGTTGAGGCGTTGGAATTGGAAGCATTTCTTCTTCTGGTAAAGGTTGCTCCTCTACTGATCTCACATACCTATTGAGCAAGCTATAAAGATCATCTACACTCTTTTCTTGTAAAAATCTCTTTCTTGCAGATTCCTTAGCTGCCTTCGTATCTAGCCCTAGTAATTCTTTCCAGTTTTCTAATAGCCCTCCGTTTTCAGAAAACAAACCATTTACTTCTCTTGCCTGTTGCACTGTATGGCTGAACTCTTTAATATTCACACTCCATTTAGATTTTGCATCTTTAAAAAAGAGCATTGCTCTTGTAATAATCCAATTATGATGAGAACTTTCTTGTCCCCGTAGAGATATTGCACTTTCTATATATTGATTGACATATATTTGCCATGATGCATCTTCTAATACTTCATTTCTTTTTTGCTCATTTGCTTTATCACTTTTTTTATATTCATGTATAATTACTGTGTTGCTATCTCCCCATCCCGTTGGTACAAAAAATCCATCTATTTTTTTGCGATGTTTAGTCTGTGCCTCAGAATACACAACATGTCTAGCATCTTGCATTGCTCTGATATTTGCTAAATTTGCAACACCTCCTAATAACACTTGAAAATCAGCTTCCGTCCTATCTTGTATATTTTGTGCATTAAGACGATCAAGTAATTTTGTTTGTATCATTTCTTTATATTGTTCTTGATCTTCTATATTAGAGGCAAATCCATCTGCTAGTTCATTTAAATCAGTTAAACCAATACCAAATTTATTTTCCACCCATCTTGGTAACAAGCTTTCATAAAAATATTTTTTTACTTCAGTATTGGGTACTCTGTAGCTATTTTCCCCCGCTCTTGTTAAATATCCCGTATGTAACAATAAAGAAAAGAATGCTCCTTTATTGGTTTTTATTTTTTGTAGATTGACAAATTTATCAATTTGATAGTGGAGATAGCTATCCCTAAGCAAGTTTTCTACTTCGGTTGTGGTTTTTAAATTATTAAAAGCTTCTTCTATAAGTTGCGGGCTTCCACTCTCTAACCAATATTCTTGCAAAGCATTTCGTGGACTAGCTTTAGCTCTATCTAAACAATGCATTATAGACCATGGATTGTATATGACCTCATTTCCTATTCTATATCCATTATACCATGCCTTAACTTGATCTTTCTGCAATGTTATTTCCTGTTGTGAATCTCCTTCAAGATTATCTTGTAGTAACTGTTCTACTTCTACCTCTGTAAAACCAAAATGCTCTGCATATTTGCTATCAAGCACCCCATACTCAGAAAAATTATTAAGCCCAGAAAATAAATCAGCCTTAGCTATCCTTAGTATCCCCGTCATTATCGCTTTTTCCAAGTGCTCATTATTCTTCATTCCATGCCTAAATATTCCTCTTATAATTCCTACTACATCCTCATAATACCCTTGTCCAATTGAACTATTCATTGGGGCATCATATTCATCTATTAATACATATACCCTCTTACCAAAATGTTCGTGTAATAGTTGACTGAGAAATTGTATTGAAGTTTTTAAGTCAACTTCATTGGCGTTTTGCCCATGTTGATTATATATACGATTAAATATCTCTAAATCTTGACTTGCTTTCTCTCTTTCATTGTAACTACTACCATCCCTTGATTTATCATCCAAGATATTTCTTAAATACAAATGCTGCTCATAAGCCCTACTAATTGAGAGTTTCATTCCTTGCGATATTTCTTCCTGAGTAAGTTCCTTATTACCTTTTTTATTAATACTATCAAATGTTATAAATATGACTGGATACTTACCTAAATTCCTTCCTACTAATCCAAAGCCAGAGTCTATCATGCTATATTTTTCTTGCTCTTGTTCATCAATATTAACTCTCCATCCCCCTATCTTTCGCTCTACCTCTTTCCTTAACTCCTCAAAGGCTTGATTTCTCTCCTCATGTAGTCGTTGTAATTCCTTTTGTACACTATCTAGCTGTTGTTTATTTTGTGGACTTAACTCTTGCCCTTGTTCTTCTATCTGTTTCTTTTGTTTTAATAACTTCTCCTTTTCAGGCTTTAATTGGTCTATTTCTTGTTGTGCTTGCTGCATTTGAACTTTTGTTTGCTCAACTAATTGACTCAGATCGGAAAAATAACTTGTAATCCCTACGTAATGCTTATGCTTAATTTTTTCTAATACCTGCATATCATTTTGGGTATATGGAGCACCACTCCTTTTTTTACTCAAAATATTATCTTTTTCCTCTCCCCACTCTTCATAGTTTGTATCTTCTACATTTGTGATAAATCGATCAATAGTGTTACGACTATTAAGTTTTACGGAAGCTATTCCTTCGTTATCAATAAGTAAATTCGCTATTTTTCTAGCGTCTATATAAGAATTCTTCCAAATTTGTAGCTGTTCTTTAGATTCTTCTCCATTAAAATAACCAGGATTGCGTAAATTAAAACTTTCTTTTATAACAGAGCCAGTTTGTTTATCCACCTCAATCTCAAAGAAAGTCTTCAACATATCCATATTTAACGTCTTACCCCACCTCCGTGGTCGTGTGATTAGCATAGTTTCTACACTATCATCTATAATGTCTTTAATGAATAAACTCTTATCTACAAATACATCTGAATCTGCTACCAATCTTTTAAATGTACTAGGAGTAGTAGCATACTGTTTATCTTTTACCTTTAATTCTGAACCCTGATGTTGTTGACTTCTTGGAACGAACATGTCTTTTCTTGAGGGAGTTTTAGGTAGTCTTTTATTACTTACTTCCTCTTGTCCAAAATAGACCCTTTGTAGATATCCATGAGCCAACCATAACGTATCTACTGCACCATCCTGATATTCTCCTCCTTCATTTTTGAATAACAAATCCCAAAGAGGTTGTCCTTGAGTATTCCCTTGCTCTTGTAATTTTTCTCTTACAAAACTTCCCAATTCCGAACCACTACCTTTGCCAAAAATTTCATTCCTATCTAGTTGAGTTTTATCTAATTCTGCTACTATTTGTATTAAGTCCTCTTCATTCGCTTCAAATCTCGGGTTTTGCCATACTTCATCTCTTTCTTGCATTTTATTAAACCTTTGATCCCCTACTTCTTGGATATGAGTTTCTCTAATGTTTTGAGCTCCTGCGTTATATTGAATGCTTTTCTTACCTTCTATACCTCCATCTATAATACCTTTTCCATTTTCTGCACTTATAACACCACACGAAGAGCCATCTTGCTGTTGATTTGTTATTTCTCCATTTGAAACTAGAGAGATATTAGACTGCAATTGCTGATTTATTAAATTTTCAATTTGATTTCGCACCTGTTCTTGCACAGTACTTCCTCCATGTTGGAGTGGATTATAAATGTGTATCACAGCAGTATTGAGTGTTCCTGAAATAAAATGCAATTTTATCTCTCCAAGCACCCAATGAACAGGAGTTATATGATATGGAAATATTATGTTATGCTGACTTAAGTTAGCTCTGTATTCATTAATTTGTGCTAAAGCAACACTTAGGTCATGTATAATACCGTTATAATTGAGTTGCTGTTCTAATGATATATTATCAACTGCTCCACAGATAGATACGCTTTCTCCTTTAGAGTTAATATAAGGCCACCCATTTTGCCTGATTAATATTCCAGCTTCTCTTGACAAAGACATTGTATTTCCTTGACTTAAAAACAAGGAGTCTATTTGCTGATTTCCACTGACTAAATATCTCAATCCTTTATTTCTTATGTATGCATCCCATACTTTAACTATTTGTTGCTCTTTGTACTGTGAATTTATATTAACCATTATTTCCTTCCAACTTAACTACATAGAGATGATAGTAGAAAGTATAATTTTGTCAAATTTTATGCTAAACAAATCTTAAGAAACATAGTATAATATTTTCCGTAAGTTTCTTTATCATGCTCAAATTTGCCATAACCTACCCTAAAATGCTTTTTCTCTAATTTTTCAGCCTCCTTATCTCTTCTATACTTAATCCTGTGGACTTAGATACTATTTTAATATTAACTCCCTCTGTAAGCATATTAACTGCTACTTTTTTAATACCTTCTTGCCTACCTTTCTCAATACCCTTCTCAATACCAATTTGCATACCAGCTATTCTACCTTGCTCTCTTAATTGTTCCGCTATAGTCATAACTTTACCTTTTTTGTTATCAATTACTGTTTCTTGGAAGGTTATCAGCACTTCTTCCATTCTCTTGCTTTCACCTTTCTCTAGTACATATATTAGCAAATCTTCTATATATGTAAAATCTTTTTCACTTATCATCTTTATGATTTCT
>CAZJPD010000028.1:0-552 GCA_964547795.1 uncultured Candidatus Midichloriaceae bacterium
GAAAATAATCAGTAATTCCAATAAAGATACGTCAAACATTTTTATAAAATTTGCTTTTTCTTACTTTTTTTGTTTTTTTAATATACAAGAAATAATAACATGTAAACTATTACTTATTTCAGCATAATATGTCAGCACAAGCAATTAAAGTTATTGATAATACAATCAGAAGACCTGCAAGAGACCTCTACACAATGGGTTTATTTCAATATTATGATTTAAGAATAAATGAAAGGCAGAAAATGGATGGGGCAAAGTTGCTCTCAAATATTAAAAATGATATAGTAAAAGTTGTATTTTTTGATCCTCAATATAGGGGAGTCCTTGATAAGTAAAATTATGGCAATGAAGGCATAGGAGGGTCAAGAAGACGTTGTGAATTAATACAGATGGCAGATGAGGTTATTCAAAACTTTATTGTTGAAATTGACAGGGTATTAACACCATCAGGTTATTTATTTTTATGGATTGATAAATTCCATTTATGCGAAGGTGTTTCGTATTGGTTCACAAATACAAGTATAAGTACTGTTGATATAATGGTATGGGAAA
>CAZJPD010000028.1:562-11499 GCA_964547795.1 uncultured Candidatus Midichloriaceae bacterium
ATGGGAAAAACCAAGTATAGGCATGGGTTATCGTACAAGAAATAAATGTGAATTTATGCTAATTTTACAAAAAAAACCAATTAAAGCAAAATCTACATGGACTGTGCATAATATTCCTAATATATGGAAAGAAGGGGTTGATATAAAAAATCATCCGCACACAAAGCCAATAGAATTGCAGAAAGCACTACTCAGTGCTGTAACAAAGGAAAATGATATTGTTATTGATCCTGCAATGGGCAGTGGCTCTGTTATGAATGCTTGTATTGAAATGAAAAGGACATTTGTTGGTTGTGATATAATATAACGGAAGGCTATGCAAGACAAAACAATTGAAATGAAATTAACATCAGTAATTAAAAAATTACGAGAGACAGCATTAAAAAAAGTAGAAGAGATAAAATTCCTGGAAGATAAAATAACAAAATTGAACATTGAAAATGCAAAACTTCATAATACGATAAGCAACATAGAGAAAAACCCTGAAAAAACTCCTCCCATAACAGAACAAGAAGCCTCAATTTTAGATAAACCAGAAACCCAAAATATTGGCAGTAAACAGCTAGTAAGTGAAGAGACAGATGATAATATAGACATATCCATTAATCAGCTAAAAGGCATTTTAGATAAAAATTGGAAATAAATTATGCAAGAAGTTGAATTAAAAATAGGCAATACTACCTTAAAGTTGTCTTGTGAAGACCCACAAAAATTATTGGACTTGACTGATGTACTGAATAAGAAAGTCGCAATATTAAAAAAAGAAAACAATATATCGGATATCAAAGCACTCTTTATTGCCTCAATTTACCTGGTTGATGAAATTGAATCTACTAATCAAGAATTGCAAAAGCTTAAAGTTAATTTTTACGATCAACTTGAAAATGAGAGAAAAAAGCTAGTTAAAAATTATGAAATGATTGCGGAAAAAATAGAGGAAGTAACTGATATGTTAAGTAATTCAGAAAGCACCCCTGTTTTAGGGAACACTGATTAAAATAACAGTAATACAAAATATTTTACTTCCATAATTAATTGATTTATGTATATCATATAGTAGTTTATAAAGTTAAAAAAATTGCATGCAAATCACTTAAAGGAAAAGGCAGTAGGGGTGGACTTAGACTTATATACGCATTTTGTCCTTCAGAAGATCAGGTAATATTTATAGAACTTTATTATAAACAAGATAAGGAAGACGAAGATAAAAAAAAGATTAAAACTTTTTTAGAATCACAATGATATTGAGCATAGGCTAACAAAAGTCAATTATCCTTGGGCTAATGGACAAGTTGAAAGAATGAATAGAACCTTAAAAGAAGCAACGGTCAAAAGGTATTATTATGCTTCCCATCATGAACTATAACATATACCACTAAGATATAGATATTTTAACTTTTTTATTCCGTCATCACGAGATCACAACAGTGATCGTGGTGATCCAGAGATTGCCACACTCACTTTGTGAGTTTGCAATGACAGGGTAGGAGGATGGATTGCCACGCCTGTTACACAGGCTCGCAATGACGGGGATGTAGGTTGTAAACTCGCAATGACGAAAATATATTAATAATATGTCCAAACCTTTGTGTGATAAGCTATAAAAGAGCATTTAGCTACTTTTGTGAATGCGTATAATTTTGCTAAAAGACTCAAAAACATCTAGGAATTTCCTATATGTGTGATCCCTTGGTATTAACATATCTATACTTACCATTTCAATTTGATATATTTTTCCCTCCTTTTTCAACATACTCATGTTTGCTTAGCAATGCCTAACTTTTGAGCATGTTTTGAATAAAAAACTATCCGCCTCTGGCAATGATAGTATATCTGTTAAAATAAGCATTTAAGGCTAAGCCTATACCTATCATCATAGCAATGAAGTTCGATCCCCCGTATGACAAAAATGGCAATGGAACACCAACAACAGGCAATAAACCCGATACCATGCCTATGTTGATAAAAATATGAAAAAATAGTAATGAGGCAAACCCAAGAATGAGTAATCTACAAAATTGAGAGGAACATTGTATACTCATCAGATACAGAATGAATATTATTGCAGAGTAAATCATCAATAAAATAATGCAAAAAATAAACCCGCCTTCTTCAGCTATTAAACCAAACACAAAATCTGTATGGTTTTCTGGTAAAAAATCCAATTGATTTTGAGAGCCTTTTAAAAACCCTTTACCAAATACACCTCCAGAACCTATACTAATAATAGACTGGATTATATTGTAGCCAGCTCCTAAAGTATCGCTCTCTGGGTTTAAAAAAGTTAGCACCCTAATTTTTTGATAGTCGTGCAAAAATTCCCAGACAATAGGTGTACTTAGCACAGCTAATATGGATAGATAAAAAAACATCCTTATTTTTATCCCTGCTAGAAAAAACATTGTTGTAGCAGTCAAAATAATGATAATCGCAGTTCCCAGGTTAGGTTGCTTTAATATCAAAAAAGTTGGTAATAAAATAAGTGCTATAGGAAAAAATAGAAAGCTGGTTTTTGCTACCTCATTAGTATGACAGTTATGAAAATAGCGAGATAAGGCTAAAATTATTCCAATTTTCATAAACTCCGATGGTTGAATATTTATTACTCCCAGGTTTATCCAACGTTTTGCTCCCATTGCCCTATATCCTAAAAATTCAGTAATAATAAGTATAATTATAATCAAGAGGTAAATACTGTAGGAATAATGAAAGATAAATTTAATACTAATTTTAGAAAAAAGAAAAATTATCAATAAGGAGATTATAGATATAAATACTTGCCTTTTGACTGTATAATCAATTATCCCACCAGCTATAGAATACATGGAAAAGATACTGGTAAACATCAGAACAAGTAACAACAGAATAAGTGTATTAATAAAAAGATATTTTTCTTTTTTTGGTTTAGAGAATTTATTTATCATAGGTTAATGCATCTTGAGCGAGTTTTTTTGCCTGATCATCAGCAACCAAAGCATCCACAAATTGCTCTAATTCCCCTTCAGATACAATTTCCTCCAAATTATACACTGTAAGATTTATTCTATGATCGGTAATTCTACTTTGAGGATAGTTATACGTTCTAATTCTCTCTGACCTATCTCCACTACCAATTTGCCCCCTCCTCAATTCAGCTCTTTCTGTATCCTTCTTTTGGCGTTCTAATTCATATAACTTTGATCTTAGGATTTTTAGACCTTTTGCTTTGTTTTGATGTTGAGATTTTTCTGACTGTACAACTGTAATACCCATTGGAATATGCGTAACACGAACTGCACTATCTGTTGTATTAACATGTTGCCCACCAGCCCCACTTGCTCTATAAACATCAATTCGTATATCTTTATCATCAATTTTTAAGTCAACATCTTCTGCTTCTGGTAAAACTGCAACTGTAGCTGCAGAAGTATGTATTCTTCCACTTGATTCAGTGACAGGGATTCTTTGTACTCTATGTACCCCAGATTCATATTTTAGAGACTTATAGACCCCCTTGCCACTAATGGAAGCCATAATCTCCTTATATCCCTCAAGAGAGCTATGGGAAACTGACAATATCTCAAATTTCCATCCCATTTTTTCGGCATATTTCTGATACATTCTGAACAATACTGCAACAAAAAGAGTAGCTTCATTACCCCCTGTTCCTGCTCTAATTTCTACTATAGCCCCCCTTTCATCAGCAATATCTTTAGGAAGTAGCATAAACTTTAATTGCTCTTTAAGTTTTATTAGGTTATTTTTAGCTTCCTTTTTTTGTTCATTAGCTAAATCCTTTAATTCCTTTTCTAAATCTTTATCTGACAAAATTTCTTCTGCTTCTTTCAGCATCTCAATATTATTTAAATATACAATTGCCTGTTGATTTATTTCTGATAAATCTGAATGCTCCTTAGCAATTTTCGCAAAATCCTGCGAAGAAATTTCTTTTGGATTAGACAGCTGACTATTTAGAGAGTCATATCTATTGATTATTTTATTTAGTCTAGCTTCAAAAGCCATAGTAAAGCATCCTACAATCAAGACAAATTTAGCAATAATCGATTAATGTATCAAGTATACATGTAATAAATTATAAGGATTTATCTTTTAAATCCAGAGCCACATTGTAATGATTTTATCAGCAAAAGTATATTCTTTCTAATTTTAGGGCTGGGAATGCCTTTAAAAGCACTGATTAATGATTTTGTTTCTTTATTTTTTACAGTTGCACCAAAATCATCACTGGCTTTATCTAAAGCATAAGATTGTTTTTGATTAGGCATTTCGTAATTCTTTAATCCCTCAAAGAAATATCTTATATCAACCCCTAAAAACTTAGCAAAATCATACAGCTTACTGGAACTAACCCGATTGATTCCCTTTTCGTATTTCTGTACTTGCTGAAAAGTAAGATTTACTGAACTAGCAAGATTATCTTGACTAATCCCCCTTCCAGTCTCTTTTGTTTTAATCTTTTGCCAACATACAAATCCACAGGATGTATGTTTGGCACACTAGTACTACTCATTGTTTTGCAAACCTCCCCCTTGTTTAAAACACTCCCTAAAATGCGAATTAAAAGGCATCGCATAACAAAAACGCATATCTCAAGCTACTCAACTTGATATATACGTATAATGGTGCTACTCTCACCAAAAACTAAACACCATTCTAACTTATATAGCATATAGATATTTATATCAAGAGTAGGATCGGAAATTTTTCTAAAGTAATAATGAATTTAAGATAGTAATATTGAAACAAAGAAAAAATAAAGGCAATGAGTAATAGATTTCCCACATCACAAGAGGGCTTAAATAAGCTGGAACTTGAACTAAAAAATTTAAAAAATATTGAAAGACATGAGGTTATCAAAGAGATTGTAAAAGCTAGGGCACATGGAGATTTGTCTGAAAATGCGGAATATCATGCTGCAAGAGAAAAACAAGGATTTATAGAAGCAAAAATATCTGAGCTTGAAGACAAAATTGCACGTGCTGAAATCATAGATATTTCCAACATTCAAGGAGATAAAATAAAATATGGTGTTACTGTAAAATTGCGTGATGAAGAAACAGGAGTTGAGATTGTATATAAGATAGTAGGTGATTATGAAGCAGATGCTTCTCATGGGTCAATTTCCATTTCATCTCCACTAAGCAAGGCTTTGCTTGGGAAAAAAAAGGGAGCATTATTAGAATTTAAAACTCCTAGATGTGTTAAGCATTACGAAATTCTATCCATAACTTACAGTTAGCATTTGTAGCTCAGCTGGATAGAGCATTGTCTTCCGAAGGCAAGGGTCGGGGGTTCGAATCCCTCCAAATGCACCAGTTTTCATAGTCAATTAGAAATAATAAGTTGAGATGAAAATTTAAATTTTGTCTTTTAGCTGTAAAAGTCAAGAGTTATAGCTTATTTCACTAAGGTGTAGACATTATTGTAGCTGTACATCTTGGTCATTGCGAGCCTATATAATAGGCGTGGCAATCCACCCTCCTGCCCTGTTATTGCGAACTTACAGAGTGAGTGTGGCAATCTCTGGATTACCACGATCGCTATTGCCATCTCGTGATGACGGGGGTAAGAAGTTGCGATCTCGTGATGACGACTTAATTTATGTTTGCTCCATCGTGATGACGGATTATGTAAATTTCTTTGTAATGGTGGGTGTACAAACCTTAGTGAAATAAGCTATAATCTTGAACACACTATCACAAATCTACCTACTTGTTAGCACTCACGAAATTAAAACTTATTTGTCAATTTATTATGCTAATTGACTATACTATAACACAAGTACCTCATCCTTTCTTACTTGTGCCGCACTCTTATTGTCAAGGTTTAGTATTAGCACCTGATTCTCAATGAGGTGGAGAGGGATTGTTAAATTGTCTCATAAAATTTTTATCCTCTGAAGATAAAGTCTTTTTAGTGTTTGATGCCCCATCTTGTTCAGGGCTTCCAAAATCCTCTTTCGCATTTGGATCAGGCAAAGTAAACATAGGCGGGATGGTAAGTGGTTGATTAGGGATTACTGTAAACTCATCAGGTGGAGTTTTACTCAATCCCAAAAAAGATTTTGTTTTTTTGTTACATCCAGATAATGCAAACATAAAAACACATAAACTAAAAATAGCAATTTTATTCAGCATATTCTCTCACATAAAGTTTCTCATAGTATATAAAAATATTTGTTAATTAAAAGGTATTTTTTAGGTATCATGTCTTTGTGGGTATATGATTTGCAGGATTTGTCATTAATAATAAAGTCCATTCATTGGGATTGATTCCCGTTTTTTTAAGTATTGGAATATTGATTTATTTTAATACAAGCAACAGTCTTGCCTTTTCACAAATCACTTACATATTCCTGTTCAATCTAACATGCTTTTTTGTGGCAAGAAAGTACCTAGAACAATACAAAATTATACAGATGATATTTTTTACCCTAATGCTTGCAACGATAGGATATGGCTTGATCTTTATTAGGGTAAACAATATTAAAACAGCTCAGTTTAATGTTCAAAAATTGGAAGGGAGAATTATCGCAGAAATAGAAGAGATTGAGGTCAGGGGAGATGAGAAAAAATTGTTATTGAAAAATGTAAAATTTATTAAACGTCCTGATGTTTCACAATTAAAAAGAGTAAAATTAGTAGTTAGAACAAGGACAAAAAACATTGAGAAAAACGATCGAATCATTGTTGATGCTAATCTTATGTCACCACCAGAAGCAGTACTCCCAGGTAGTTTTGATTATGCTAGATATGCCTTTTTTCAGGAGATAGGTGCTATAGGCTATGCCACAGGAAATATAAAAATTATCGAGAAAGGCAATCCAGAAAATTTATCATTAATAGCGAAAGTAAAGATTGCTGTTTTTAATAGTTTTTATGCGGGCATGGAAAGTAAATATGCCGCTATTGCTACCACATTATTCTTGGGAAACTCAAAAAAAATTGATAATCACACGTATGAAAAAGTTAGAATCTCGGGAATTGCTCACCTATTTGCAATTTCAGGAATGCACATTGCATTTATAGCTGGATTGATATTTCTCGCAAGCAATATCATTTTTTCTAAAATTTACCACCCAGATGTTAAAGTAAACAGCAAAAAAATATCTGCAGTAATAACGATTTGTTTCTCATTATTTTATTTGCTTTTGGCAAATGCTCCTATATCAGCTCAAAGAGCCTTTACTATGACAATGCTAGTATTAATAGGCATATTGATGGATAGGAAAACCACTCCTTTAAGGGCTCTAAGTTTTACAGCAGTAGTTATATTACTTCTCACACCAGAAGCATTGCTCAGTGCCAGCCTACAGATGTCATTTTCTGCCTGCCTTTCGTTAATATATGGATTCGAATTCCTTCAAAAAACCTCCATTTTGAATTTTAGCTCAGAAACCAGATTAATAACAAAACTAATGATATACTTCCTTTCTATTGTCCTTGCTAGCATACTTACGACACTTGCAACTAGTATATTTATCATCTTTCATTTCAAAAACTTTTCCACATATAGTGTTATCACAAATTTACTGGCAATCCCCCTTACTGAATTTGTCATAATGCCTTTTGGGATATTAGGTATGATGCTCATTCCATTTAAACTTGAGTTTCTTGGATATTCCCCAATGGAATTTGGAATAAAATTGCTTCTCCAAATTTCTAATGCAATAGCATCACTACCACACTCTATTATAAAAATAAACACAGTGGGAAACACTTGTCTATTCAGCTATGTTCTAGGATGTATTTCATTCATGGTTTTTAAAGGGAGGCTAAGGCATATTTGCCTAATATTTTTTGTTATTTCTGTATACGAGTTTCTTTCATATAAGTTACCAAATATTGTCATTAGTAAAAACGCTAAAATGATTGCTGTAAAAGACTTAAAAGATGATAAATTATATTTAATCAGCGGATTTAGAGAAAGGTATATAAAGAAAATTTGAGAACAGGAATTAGGGCTGAAAAAGATGGATAAAGATCACTTGAAAGGAATTTGTATGGATGGTATATGCAATATACTAGAATATGGCTTACTTATCATTTTTAAGGAAAAACATCTTGCTACCATTTGCCAAGATGAAATAAAAATCGTCATCAATCTCACTGAAGACAAAAATCATGTGTATAAAGGTAGTTTTGTCAGCATAAATAAGCAAGGTTTAGAAAACAATGGGACTCACATGATTTGGATGGACAAAAATAACATCCGTATAAAAAGTAACGAAGATTATAGGTTTCAAAAACCTTGGGAAAGTTGATTGCTTAAAATTTCTGGGAGTATCAGCTGTAGCTTATCACACAAAGGTTTAGACATATTATTAATATATTTTCGTCATTGCGAGCCTGTGCAACAGGCATGGCAACCCACCCCCCTGCCCTGTCATTGCGAACTCACAGAGTGAGTGTGGCAATCTCTGGATCACTACAATCGCTGTTGCGATCTCGTGATGACGGAATAAAAAAGTTAAAATATCTATATCTTAGTGGTATATGCTATAAAAATAGATGCAAGGTCATTTTGTAATGAAGTGAAATTTTGATTTTCCTTTAGGAAGTCCCATAGAGTAATACTTGAGTCTATTATCTACTCTGATTTAAAAATCTAAATCTTTAATCTTTTTGTGAAGTGCTGGTCTTTCTATGCCTATAAATCTTGCTGTTCGTGAGATATTATTACCCAATCTTTTTAGTTGGAACTCAATGTACTCTTTTTCAAATGCCCTTTTTGCTTCTTTAAGAGTTTTGCTGTAAAAAGATAAATTAATTTTATTATCTGAACTTTCACTTTTAGAAATACTTAGCTGTATAATGCTTGAATCCAATATTTTCTTACCCAATAATATGACCTTTAATATAGAGTTTTCTATGACATTTTTTAACTCCAGAATGTTACCAGGCCAATCGTAGGAAATTAATTTTAAGTAAAAATCATTGGTCACTTTCAAATTTGAAAGGCAATAATTTTTGCTAAATTGCTCCATATAATGGTCTATGGTGGGCTGTATGTCCTGCTTTCTATCCCTAAGGGGTGGTATATACAAAGCTATATCACATAACCTTTGATATAAAGTTGGATTGAAATTTCCTAAATCAACTAGCTCTTTTATATTGTTTCTTGATGAGCAGATGATTTTGCATTTTTGAGTATGATCTACGTTAGCTTGTGTAGTATTTATGTACTGAAGCAGTTTTTCCTGAAAAGGAGGTGAAAGGTTGTAAATTTCATTTATATATAAGGTTGCTCCTTTGGCTTTTTCGAATATAGATGCAGAATTAACCGTACCAAATAATATCTCATTCAGCTCTTTTTCAGAGTGATTTCCTAGATTAACTTTAAAAAATGGCTTTTCAGATGAGTTTGAGTAACTATGAATCAACCTAGCCAGTTTCTCTTTTCCAACCCCTATTTCTCCATATATTAAAATTCGAGTGTTATGGGTAGCATTGGTAATAATTTTATTCTTTATATCAATAATTTGTTTGCTCTTACCAACTAAAGAAAGAAGGTCACTCTGTTGTTTAAGTTGGTGATTATATTCTCTAAGTGCTATATTTTCTAGTGTCCGTTTTATGGTAATGACTAATTTTTCAGATTTGAAGGGTTTTTCTATAAAGTCGTATGCTCCTAGCTTTATAGCTCTTATAGCTGTTTCAATATTAGCATGTCCACTAATGACAATTACAGGAATGTGTTTGTAATTTTCTTGAATTACTTTCAGCAATCCCAAGCCGTCCATATCGCTTCCCTCTAGCCAAACGTCGAGAATAATGAGTTGGGGCAAAGTTGTTTTCAATACTTCTAGTGCAGATGCTGAATTAAGCACAAAGTCTGTATTTAATCCTAAATCCTCTTCAGTTATGTCCTTAACTAATTCCCCTATATCACGCTCATCATCAATTACTAAAACATCTAACATATAGCTTAGTTAATCTTTTTTCTTTTATTTTTTATATATATAAAAATGGCAACTAAAATAACAATTGAAATAATAATGAAATTAAATCGCTTGATGTATGCAGATATTAACCTTTCATTTGTGCTAATGACATGACCTAAATATAGCAGGAATGATAACCATATAAAACTGCCTATGAATGTATATATACAAAAAAGTCTTAAATCCATTCTTGTAAGTCCTGCTGGAAATGAAATAAAATGTTTTACCCCTGGTAGTATTCTTCCGAAAAATGTTGATACCCTTCCATATTTATTAAAAAATAACTCTAAAGAGTGTAACTGCCCAGGTTTTAGAAAGAAATATTTTCCATAATTGATAAATAATTTCCTTCCAAAATAATGTGCAATCGCATAGTTCAACAGTGAACCTGCTAAAGTGCCAGATAGGCTGGCAATTAACACATAAACCATATTCATTTCTCCTTTAGCTATCAAGTATCCTGCTGGAATAAGGGTAAATTCGCTCGGTATGGGAATAAATGTACTCTCTATAAATGTCATAAAAAATATTCCAAAATACCCAAATGTTTGGACAAAATCCAAAATTAGCCTGACTATTTCTTCAATGAATTCAATAAACACCTTATAAAAATAGGTATTATTCTATGAGCTTATGATGTAGTATAAACGGACTGAATAAAATCACAATTAATATATTTATGGATATTTTGGATGAAGCAAAGCAAGAGGTACAAAAGGAGGGATTTATACGTATTTATAAAAATTATGGCAAATACTTAGTAGGCTTGCTTTTAGTAACTTTGATTTTTTTAGTTTCTTATTTTTGGTGGCAGAGTTATCAGGAAAGCGTAATTTTGGATGAAGCAAATGAGTATAATAATGCTCTTTCAATGAATAAGAAAGGTACGATCAGCAAGTTAGAAAATTTAAAAGAAAAGAAGGGTATATACGGTGCTTTAGCTCAGTTACAGTTGGCTGCAATTTATATTGACGAAAAAGATTTTAACAGAGCA
>CAZJPD010000029.1:0-7189 GCA_964547795.1 uncultured Candidatus Midichloriaceae bacterium
TCTTATGCAAAAGTTAATTTATTTTTAAATGTCATTGGTAAAAGGTCTAACGGCTACCATAACATCCAAAGCTATTTCTTAAAGTTAAACCTTGTAGATGAGATATGTATTCAGCCTTCAAGTAAGGTAAGTTGTTCAGTTGAAGGAGCAATTATAACGGGCGAAAATATTGTATTGAAAACCATTCGTTATTTTAGCAAAATATGTAATATTTCAAAAGGCATAAATATTCATATCAAGAAAAATATTCCTGTTGCAGCTGGTCTAGGGGGGGGATCATCCAATGCGGCTACTATATTAAAATTATTACCTAAACTATGGGGTGTTGAGATGTCAGAAGAACAACTAAAAGATATTGCCCTAAAAGTAGGTGCGGATGTTCCATTTTTTTTATATAATCAAAATTCTTTTGTAGAGGGAATTGGTGAGATATTAACCTCTATTAAATTAGGACAAAGTTTTTTTATACTGCTAGTAAATCCAAAAATTAGCATCTTTACTAAAAACGCATATCAAGGCACTACAAACACTAGTTTTTCTCCAAAAATTGTACTTAATTCACAATCTATAATAAAAGAAATTTTGCATGGCAAAAATGATTTGGAAAAATATGCAACACAAAACTATCCAGTAGTGAAGGAATTAATAAAAGAAATAAGGTATCAGAAAAATTGTGTAGCAAGCAGAATGAGTGGTTCTGGCCCCACTTGCTTTGGGATTTTTGATAAGGAAGATGATATAGTAAATGCAGCAAATAATTTATTAAAATCTCATCCAAATTTTTGGACATATTATGAAAAAGTTATGGTATAGCTAGGTACTCTACTACTATAACCCAAACTATAGATAAGGGGGTGGATAAAGTAATTAAAAAATTAGGCAATTATCCATTAAAATTATGTAAGTAAAAAATTATACTTTAAAGTTAGTGGTATTATAGTAAAAATACATAATTACTCTTGGCAAATTTTTTATATTAAATGAAAGAATAATTGAAAACCTCGTAAGGGGGTTGTTACAAAGTTTAGGATATTTTAATAATAGTAATAATTGTTTAGTGGAAGAGCAAAAAAGTTCTAATACTAGAATACAAAATATTCTGCAAAACGCCTCTAAAAGTGGGAATGGAGTAGGTAAGCCTGAATTTATATTATCTTTTAAAGATGATACAGAATTCCTGATAATAATAGAGTGCAAGGTTGATGTATCAAAACATAAAGGTGCAACAAGAAAAAGCTATAAAGATTATGCTGTTGATGGAGTGCTATTATATTCTAATTACCCCCCAAAGGATTATAATGTTATGTCTATTGCTGTTAGTGGTATAAGTGAAAAAGAATTAAAGATATCTCATTTTTTACAATTAAAAGGGGCTTACGTATCAAGAGAGATAAGTGATAAACGGTTGCTAGATTATAATTCTTACCAACAAGCTTTAAAAACCCAATCCAAACCTTTAAAAGAGGAAGAGCTTGTAAAAAAAGCTATAGAATATAATAACTTACTGCATAAGCATTCTGCTCCAAAAACAGAAAGGAACACTTTAATCAGTGCTATTTTAATAGTATTACAAGATAACGTGTTTGTAGATGGCTTTCATAAGTATGAAAAGAATCTTGGTTTAGTAAAAGCAATGCTGGAGGCTTGCTCAGGGGTTTTGGAAAAGAACAAAATTTTTGGTGAAAAAAAAGGGGGGGGGGTACAGTATTACATGAATATAGCAAAATTAAATACAATCAAACACTAATTAGTGAGAATATCAAAGACAAAAGTAAAAAGAAAAATGTACCCAATGTAATTTTAAAGAACTTAATACATAACTTAAAAAGTAGCGTACTTCCTTTCATCAAAGAAAATGACTTTGATATATTGGGACGGATTTTACAGAGAGTTTATCAGATATGCTGGTAGTGATGGTAAAACAGGTCTTGTGTTGACACCTACACATATTACGGATTTATTCTGTGAATTAGCTGATTTAAACTATAACGATATAGTGTATGACCCCTGCTGTGGAACTGGGGGTTTTTTAGTGTATGCTATGAAATATATGTTAAACAAATCTGGAAATAATATTAATGAACGGAAAAAAGTTAAACAAAATGGGTTGATAGGGGTAGAAAGTAGATTAGATATGTTTACCCATACTTGTTCTAATATGATGATGAGAGGAGACGGAAAATCTAATATTCATAACAGAGATTGTTTTGGTGATGAGATTATAGAATTGGTAAAATCTCATAAACCAAATAAAGGATTTTTAAATCCACCTTATGACGTGGGTTCAGATGGACAACTAGAGTTTATTGAGAATACCTTGGGGTGCTTGGTAAGGGGGGGGTAAATGTATTGCTATATGTCAAATGTCTACAGCAATTAAACAAGACAATAAAACAATAAAAATGAGAAAGGGGTTATTAAAAAATCACACCTTAAAAGCTGTATTTAGTATGCCAGATCAGTTATTTTATCCAAAAGGAGTGATAACTTCTATATTGGTTTTTACAGTATATATACCACATCCTGTAAACAAGGAAGTTTTTTTTGGTTATTTCAAGGATGATGGGTATGTTTTAAAGAAGCATAAAGGTAGATTGGATGATGGCTCTTGGAAAAGCAAAAAGGAACGCATGTTAAATCTGTATATGAATAACAAATCTGAGCCTGGGCTTAGTATAACAAAATGTGTCAAAGTAGAAGATGAATGGTGTGCAGAAGCTTATATGGAAACTGATTATGGTGAGTTAACAGAAGAAGATTTTATGAAAACTGTTAAGAATTTTGTAGCGTTTCAATTTGTGAGCTCAAAGGATAACTAAGTTAGTAGCACTAAATGAGATTTTTGATATTAAGTTTGATGTAAATAAGTGGAAAACTTTCATAGTGTCTGATCTATTTAAGATTAATTCAAGTAATGACCCACTAGTATCAGAGCTTGATTTGGGTTCTACACCCTATATAGCTTCAACTAAATCAAATAATGGTGTGATACAATATGTGAATCTACCCCCTACAAATCCAAAAAATGTTTTGACAGTCAATAGAGGGGGTTCTGTTGGTGGGGCATTTTATCAAAACCAACCATTTCTAGCAACCCCAGTAGACGTAAGGATACTTATCCCTAAGTTTGAAATAAACCAATATATAGGAATGTTTTTGTCTACTATTTTAAGAAAGGAAAAATATCGTTTTAATTATACCAGAAAAATGGGGACTGCAAGATTAGAAAAATCACAAATCAAACTTCCAGCAACCCCCAAAGGAAAACCAGACTGGCAATTTATGGAAAATTGTGTTGAGAGTGTAATGAAGAAAGTTAAACCACTATCTAAAGAACCAATTTTAAACGAAAAAATTAAGCTTGATGTGAGTAGGTGGGAAGATTTCTATATAGGCAACTTATTCAAAATTGAAAGAGGAAAAGAAATAGTATCTGAAGTTGAAAGGGGTAATATTAACCCAATTAGTTCATCTGATATATTTAATGGTCTAAATAAAAAAATTAAAAAAGGAAGAAAAATATTCACAGGTAATCAGATTACAATTGCTAATAATGGTTCAGTGGGTGCTTGCTTTTATCATAGTGAAATTTTATATACTGCAAGTGATGTATTTGTATTAACCAATAATGAATTAAACATATATAGTTCTTTATTCATCGTTACTGTTATAAGAAATGAAAACTATAGATTTAGCTATGGTAAAAAGTGGGGGCTTGCAAAAATGAAATCACATAAAATCAAACTACCAGCAACTCCGCAAGGAGACCCAGATTAGTAATTTATGGAAGATTATATAAAATCACTACCTTACACTAAAAACCTTGAATTTACTAAGGGTACAGAAGCTACCCCCCAACTCCCAAACTCTTTTGAAAAATTACTTACAAAGGCAGTACAATCCTTTGAATCAAATCCAAAAAAATAGATTTAACTTTATTACGCTAAGGAAGTTAATATTTTCATCAAATAGTTTCCTTGTTTTATTAGCAATACGCCATACTGTTTTATAAGTATATACCTAATGTCAAGGGACAATTGCCAAAAATTATCTAAAGAAGATAAGGATACTATTGAATAATTAAAAGAAACAGCTTATTATCAGTTTCAGGATGATGGGGTGGTGGGGATATGGGTATTTACCCAACAATATTAGTGGGGGGAAGTGGTACAAGATTGTGGCCGCTCTCAAGAAGAAATTCAGCAAAACAATTCCTGGAAGTAAGATGTGGTATTAACTTATTGCAAGAAACTGTATTACGTATAACGGATAGGAATATATTCTTCCCACCCACTATAATTTGTAATTATAAACAGAGGCAGCAAGTTGAAGATTCTTTGAGAAAAATCAACATAAATGAGTACAGGTTTGTTGTAGAGCTATGTTCTAAAAACACAGCTTCTGCTATAACTGCTGCTACATTACTTTTAGGGCAGAAAGATGCTTTAATGTTAGTTATGCCTGTAGATCATTGTATAGAAAATAAGGTTGTTTTATTGATGATGTATTTTCTTCTGAAAATATTGCAAGAGAATTTTTAGTTACATTTGGCATAAAGTATACACACCCCCCAACTGGATACGGTTATATAGAAGGGGGGGAGAAAATAAATAGTTCAATGCTATATAAAGTTAGTAAGTTTATAGAAAAACCAAAATATAAGATTGCTAAATCATTTTCTACGCAACATTACCTATGGAATTTAGGTATTTTTTTGTTTCATCCCGATATTTATTTAAAAGAAGTAGCATGCTATCAACCTTGACTATTATACAATATAAAAAAAGCAATAGATCAGACCAAAATAGAAAAAAACGTTTTTCTATTGGAATCAACCAATTACACTAAATGTAAAAACATATCGATAAACTATGCTATTATGGAAAAAACCAAAATAGCAGCAGTATTGCCAAGTAATTTAAACTGGGTCGATATTGGAAAATTTTCCTCCCTATGCCAGATAAAAGACAAAAGAAGAAATTTTATTGAGGGATATAGTATGTTCTTAAAGAGTAAAAGTTGTTATATTAATTCTAAAGATTTATTCACATCTGTAGTAGGTTTAAAAGATGTTAATATTTATCTACCAAAGATTCAGTTCTTGTAGTACACAATGATAAAGCAGAAGAAGTGAGAGAGGTTGTGTGGTATTTAGAGAAGAATGATAAGCAAGATTTATTAAATGGTACAATTGAATATCGCCCTTGGGGGTATTATGAGAATTTGGTAGAAGGAAGGGGCTATAAAATAAAGAAAATTGTTGTCAACCCAAGTGGTAAATTGTCCTTACAAAGTCATAAATATAGAGCTGAACAATGGACTATAATAACTGGGATAGCCCGTGTTACACTTAATGAGAAAGTATTTAATTTGAAGCAAGGTGAATCAACATACATTCCTGTCCAAGCTAAATATAGATTAGAAAACTACCAAAATAAGTTTTTAGAAATCACAGAGATACAACTTGGAAAACATTTGGAAGAAAATGATATAAAAAGATTTGATGATGTTTACGGTAGGGGTTAGTTTATAGTCAATCACCGTAATAAATGGGCATCTAAAAATTAAATTTTGCTTGTCTTTATAAACCCCCCATTGTGGACTCTTCTTATTTGATGAACTTCCGTTATATATACCAACTTATTGGTGCAATAAGGTTGTTTTTATGTTATTTTTGGTATTGAAATGTAACCACAAATTCTATGTTTGTATAATATACTGATGAACTAGTTTTATGATAGGCAAACTTTCTGGAAAAATCAGTGAGGTGGGAATTGATCATATTATAATTGATGTTAATGGGGTTGGATACATGGTATTTTGTTCAAACAAAATAACTAATGGGTACAATATAGGAGATGAAATCAAATTAATAACCCAAACTATCGTTAAGGAAAATGATATTAGTATATTTGGTTTTGCTACAAATATAGATAAAGAGTTTTTTAATCACCTTTTAACTATTCAGGGGGTTGGGGCAAAACTTGCCCAAACTATTATGGGTAGCCTTGATGTCGATGAGATTATTCAATTGGTACAAACAAGTGACAATGCTAAATTTACTAAAATTACTGGTGTAGGTCCTAAACTTGCTGTAAGGCTCGTCAATGAATTAAAAAATAAAAAATTCATAAGCAAATTGCAAAATATCAGGCTAAAAGTTGATGTAGAGAAAACAGATGATTTAGATTCACAGAAAACCCTTGATGCTACATCAGTATTGACAAATTTGGGGTATAGTAATGTTCGGATTAATCGGGTAATCCGTGATATCTTAGTAGTAAACAAATCAACTAGTTTAGAGGAAATTATTAAATTAAGTATTAAAAATCTCTCCAACTAACTTTCAGCCTGATAAGATACTCTCACCCCCTTTATGCAAGTGGTGAACTCGAGAATGTTTATATTAGACTCTCTGCGAAGTATATAAAAGTACCGATAATAACGTAATTCATGATTAACCTTCAGTAAGGGCTTATAGGGGTAGGGGTTATTTTTTGCATCTCGTTTTAAAAATCATTCCAGCCTTTAATAGCTGAACTCTGATTATAAGATGATACATTAGACTCAAAAAAATTGGTTTTAGCACTACCTTCCCCCCCTACGTCAGCTATTTTTTCAAGATGTTCATACGGATTATTGGAAAACCCTTCGTAAATAGGGTGTATATTAAGATCTCTAAGCCTCTTATTTGCGAGATATTTTGTATATTTTTCAGTACTTGATTTATTAATACCAAGAATTCCCCCCCCCATAATATGATTTGTCCATTTTATTTCCTGATTTACAGCATTTTCAAACATATCAATAATTACCTTCTCATCAAAAAACTGTGGCATTTCTTGTTTTATCTCTTTGATCATATTTGAAAAAATCATGCAATGCGTGAGTTCATCCCGATTAATGTACTTTATTTCATCTGCAGACCCCATCATCAACCCTCTGGAAGTAAGATTATAGAAGAAAATAAAACTATTATAAAAATACAGTCCCTCAAGTAAATAATTAGCAATCAAGACTTTTGCAAAATGTTGATCAGAGGGATTATCTATAAAATCTTGATATACCTGTGCTATATATTTATTACGCTCAAGTAATACATCGTCCTCACGCCAAAAATCATAAATACTATCACGTTTATCAGTTGGTATAACACTTTCTATCATGTAGGCGTAACTTTGTGAATGAA
>CAZJPD010000029.1:7199-11066 GCA_964547795.1 uncultured Candidatus Midichloriaceae bacterium
GGAGAGAGAAATTTTTTCAGGTATCCAAAAGTTTTCCATCATTACCCTATAAAGTTTATTTGCCCATAAATATTTTACATTATTCAAGTTAAAAATATTTGTTACATTACCTAAAAGTACCTTTCTTTCCTGAATCTTGTCATTTCCATTTGGATTAAAAATCTTTTTTCTTTCCATTTTTTCCTCCTTTATCCTACACAGATTGAGCATTCTTCCTTATTGGTAATATAACCATCTTGCTGAATACTTCTGGTGTAATAGATGGTTTTTATATCTTTTTTCCAAGCAGTAATTATAGATTCATATATTACCTTTGCAGTAACTTCCATATTTAGATTATATATCAGTTCCATAGATATTCCTGTATCAATCCATTTATTAATAACAGAAATAATATTTATTACAAGTTTCTGATCAAGGGTTTTATTTTCCTGATAATACCAGAGCTTTTCCTTAATAAACGGTGGGCAATTAGATACACTACCCTTAGTATGTATGTCAACAAAGAATTTGCTGTATACTGGTAATATGGATGCAGTACACCCTTGCAACAAGGAAGAACTTGTATTTGGAGCAACTGCAGATAATTGACTATTACGAATACCATATTTCTTTAAATCACTAAAGACCCTCTTCCACCCTTCCGGATATTGTGTATTTTCTTGAAACCACCTGTAGTCATGTCCAAGAATGACATCTCTATCCCAATCAGAACCTTTATAAGCCTCAAACACTCCTTTTGTTTTTGCTAATTCTATACTTGCTCTAATGTTATATAAAGCAAATTTCTCAAAAAGCTTGTCTACGTAGCTTGCAGACTCCGTATATAAAATATTATTTTTTGCAAGGTGATCAGCTAATCCCATTACACCTACTCCTATTGTACGATAACGCCTGTTATGAGCATAGCCTTCAGGGATAGGAACATCAGTAAAGTCAATCGCACTATCTAAAAGCTTAACAGCAATATTACAGGCATTTTCTAAATCTTTTTCGACATCAATATTAGCGAAATTAATGGATGCTAAATTACATACATGAACAAGCCCCCCCTCTGCTTTCTGTTTAGTTTTAGTACCATCAAGGTATTTATCGTGTACAATAGCAAGACGAATATTACTATGCGATTCGGTACAAAGGTTTGTGCATAAAATAACGCCATCATGTTTATTGGGGTTATATTTGTTTAATGTATCTTTAAATGCGATATACGGCATACCTGTCTCAACTTGAGATTGCATTATTTTTTTCAGCAATTCTTTTGCTGGAATAAATTTATAAAGCTCAAGTTTTTTATTTTTGGCATCATTGATCACTGATTTATAAAATTCTGTAAACTTCCCCCCCCATAAATCCCCTATCTCAACATCATATTTTTTTCTCATTTCCTCTGGATCAACTAAAAGCCAATCATCATTACTTAAAACCCTTTCCATAAATAGGTCTGGGATTACAACCTGAGGAAACACATCATAAGCTTTCATGCGTTGATCCCCATTTTCTGTTTGTAATTCGAGAAAATCCTCAATATCCATATGCCAAACATCTAAAGAGATTGTTGCAGCTCCCTTTCGCTTTCCTTGTTGGTTTACAGCAACTACAGTGTCGTTGATAATACGAATCCAGGGTACAACACCACCTGAAGTATTTTTAACGTTACGAATACGTGCTCCTTTACAACGAAGACGAGAAACATTACAACCAACCCCACCACCAAATTGTGAGATTGCAGCAATTTGGTCAATAGTGTAAAAGATAGACTTTCTACTATCGTCCATTGCTGTTATAAAGCAGGAGCTTAAGTTGCCCAAAGGTTTTCTAAGGTTCATTAAAATAGGGGTTGCTAATGATATTTTACAACCAGCGATTTTTTCATAAACATTTCTAATAAAACCTAAACGAGTTGATTTGTTTACATCTTGTGCCACAACCATAGCAATTGCTATATACATTTCTTGAGGTAGTTCCCATAGCTGATTATTATATTCAACAAGATATCGTTTAGCTAATAAATTGATTCCCGCATAATCATACAATAAATCGTATTCTGGCTTGATAAAAAGAGCGATTTGCTCAATTTCTTCAAGTGAATATCTTTCCATTAAACAACTTACATAAATCCCTTTTTCAACATTGTTTTTAATATAGGAAACAAAGGAATTATCAATATTATACAGGGGGTATCCCCTTTTATGATGCCCACGTAAAATGGCAATGTCTTTATATATATCAAATAACTTCAATCTACCTGCAATATATTTCCAATCAGGTTCTTCAACTGAAGTTAGGGATAAAGCACTTAAAACAACAGCTTGTTGAATTTCTTTTGTAGTAATACCGTTACGCAATGACATTTCAACGTTTGATTCAACCTTTATTGAGTTTAAATTGAAATCAGCAGATGCCCACTCAATGACTTTTCTGATTTTTTTTACATCATAATTTGTTGATTCGCCGTTGCGTTTTATAACTCTATATCTATGTGGCATATGGTAATTATTATTAATTATATATAGTGAAAATAGAAACTTGTAGTATTATAACACAAAATAGATGGGGATGTAAAAAGTTAAATTATATTATTAAAAGCAGTTGTTTCACTGTCATATCTTAAGCTAAAATCCCCAATAGGTCCATTTCTTTGTTTTGCTATTATTATTTCTGCTATATTTTTTGCAACCCTTTTTTCCTCTTCCAATTGTTGTTTCTCTTCTTCTGAGGAAGACTTCTTCCTACCTAAGTAATACTCTTCTCTATATATAAATATTACCACATCTGCATCTTGCTCTATGTTTCCACTTTCCCTCAAATCGGATAGCAATGGTCTTTTGTTTTCTCTTGTCTCAGTAGCCCTTGATATTTGAGAGACCGCTATAACTGGTATATCTAGTTCCTTTGCTATGGTTTTTAATCCTTGAGATATCTCTGCTACCTCTTGTACTCTGTTCTCTTTTTTCTTACCCATACTATTTATCAGTTGTAGATAATCTACTACCAACAAACTTAAGTTGTTCTGCCTTTTCATTCTTCTTGCTCTAGTTCTTATCGCCGATATTGTTAGAGCAGGAGTATCATCTATTATCATTGGTATATCAGCTAACCCTATTAGTTGTTGTGATAGTTTTTTAAGTTCATCTTTACTAATTCTCCCCACCCTTACTTTAGAGCTGTTTATTTTTGTTTCTATAGCTAGAATTCTCGTTGCAATCTGTTCTGCTGACATTTCTAATGAAAAAAAGCAGACAGATCTCTTTTTCCCCACCCCATCATCATACTCTTTTATAAACCCCTTTGCAGCTCTAAGTGCTATGTTAACTGCAAGTGCTGTTTTCCCCATAGATGGTCTTCCAGCTATTACGAGTAGATCTGAGTTTTGTAAACCACCAGTTTTTTCATTCAAATCCACGTATCCAGTGGACACCCCACTTACATCACTTTTATTTTTTAGTGATCTTTCTATTCTTTCTAATGCAAGTTTAGCAGAATCTTCCAAACTATAGGTCTTACTGTCATAATCACCACTACTTGCTAGATTATATAATTCATGTTCCATCGATTCTATCAAGTCTCCCCCCCCTTTATCTATATATTCTTCTTTTGCTTTTACAATATATTCTTCTCCTAAATTAATTATTTCCCTTCTTAAGTATGTATCGTAAACACCTCTCACTAATGTTTTTATATCTGTATTTAATTGTGCATCTGCCATTAATTTCAGTAAATACTCATAACTGTCTACCTGTACTTCTTTAAAAACCTCTTCTCTTGCAAAATAATTCTTTACAATTATGGGGGTTGGTACTAGCCCCCTATCTATTATTTTACCTATCCCTTGGTATATTTTTCCATGTAGAGGGATATAAAAGT
>CAZJPD010000030.1:0-8061 GCA_964547795.1 uncultured Candidatus Midichloriaceae bacterium
ATTAAAGATGAGTTACTGAAAAGAAGAGAAATCAGAGATGTGAATGTGCAAATTAATTATTCAGGAATAATAAGGATTATAGTTGATGAGAAAAAACCTTTCGCAATTTGGTGGAATGATAATATTTCTTGGTTAGTGGATAAAGATGGGGATGAGATATTAAAAATTAAGGACGTACAGCAGTATAACAATCTAATTATAATTTTTGGAAAAAATATAAAGGGAAAATTGAAAAGTTTTCTTGATGTAATCAGGGTGTATCCATTATACAACAATATTACAACTATGCATTATGTTGGTAATAGAAGGTGGGATGTATACCTGCACAATGATGTTATAGTGAAATTGCCAGAAAAGAATGTAGTCGCTGCTTTAGGAAATGCTGAGAAGGTTTTAAAAAGCTTAAAGTATCAAAATAAAATTGATATACTGGACTTAAGGCTGTATCCCAAAAGGGTATTTTTAAAATTGAGAAAAGGTGTATGATAAAAGGAAGAAACTTGATTTCAGTCCTTGATATAGGGAGTACAAAGATCACGTGCTTCATAGCGAAGAAGCATTTTTCTCAAGATTATGAAATTCTGGGAGTCGCCCAAATAGCCTCTAAAGGAGTTAGGGTAGGGATGATTATTGATCTTGAGGCTGCCAAAGAAGCCATAGTTAAAGTAGTTGAAATGGCTGAGGATATGGCATCTGAGACTATTAAAAATGTGTATGTCAGTTTAAACTCTTCCTTTCTTATTTCGGAAAGGAACTCTGTAGATTTAGTTCTTTCAAATCAAGAGATTAATGTCAAAGACATGAATAAGATTCTATTTAAAGCCCTAGAAAAATATAATAGAGAGGAGATAGAGATAGTACACACATTTCCCTATGAGTATATTTTAGATGGTAACAGGGGGATTATGCAACCTTTAGGTTTATATGGTAATAAATTAACAGGGATTTTTCATGTAATATGTGTGCCAATCAACTATATAGTGAATATCGCCAAATGCCTCGAGAGATGTAAATTGAGGATAGAGGGTTATATAAGTAGTGGGTATGCAACGGGGTTGAATTGTTTAAAAAGCGATGAAATGGAATTTGGGTGTGCATTAATTGAAATTGGTGGTGGCTCTGCTACAGTCTCAGTATTTTTTAATGATAATATCATTTTTACAGATGGCATTCCGTATGGTGGGATACACATTACAAAAGATATTGCTAAAGTTTTGGGCTTAGATACTGGTACAGCGGAAAAGATCAAGAACACTCACGGTTCTGCTATAGAAAATGGCGGAATTATTAAACATATTATAAAAATAGAAGATGGGACAGAACAGGAAGAGGAATGCCTAATTAATAAATCTGAACTAGCTGCTATCATTAGTGCTAGAATGAATGAAATTACCACTTTATTAAAAGATAAATTGCAGGATAATGATATGATGGAGCTTGTGAATAAGGTTGTTATTAGTGGTGGTTGTAGTCAATTGTTTGGAATCAGGGAGTTGGTTGGCAGGGTTTTTAAAACTAAAACCAGGATAGGGCTGCCTCTTAAACAAGAAAGCATCCCACAGGAATACCTTAGAGCTAAATTTTGTACGCCAATAGGCATGTTAAAATATGTTAGTAATGCTAAGGAATATAATTATAAGAATTTGTTAGAAGATAAGCCTGGTATGCTAAAAAGAACTTGGAAATGGTTAAAAGAAAATTTTTAACATGTTTATAATCACCAAAATAGGATTTTTTTTATTTTTAGTTGATATTATAACTAAAATTTTGTACACTCACCAAATGTATAATAAGAAAAAATGATAATATGAAAAAGTGTATTGTAATACTATGGATTTCCTTTCTTTTCCTTATTGTGGGACATGTACAAAGTAAGGAAGATAATAAAATTAAGTTTGTTATTTCTGCTGATTACCCTCCATTTGAATATTATGAAAATTCTGAGTTTAAAGGATTAGATATTGATATAGCAAATTTAGTAGCTAAAAGTCTTGGTAAAGAGGCGGTCTTTGAGAATATGCGGTTTAGTAATATACTAATGGCAGTGAATGCTGGACATGTAGATGCTGCAATTTCAACAATCACAATTACAGAAGAACGTCAAAAAAACTTTGACTTTTCTATTCCATATCACTTTGATTCAATAGCAGTTGTTTTTCAAAAGAAAGCTCCCATTACAGAGAAAGCACAATTGCAGGGGAAAAAAATTGCATGTCAGCTTGGTACAACGATGGAAATTTGGAGCAATGAGAATATCACAGATGCCTTTGTAATTGCAATGAATAGTAACAGTCCAGCTATTGAAGCATTAAAAATTGGTCATGTTGATGCAGTAGTGATGGATGCTGCTCAAGCTATTGTTTTTAGTGAAAAAAGTCCTGACTTGCACTACTCAATTATCGGAGAGTCTAAAGATGGGTACGGGATAGCATTTAAAAAAGGCTCAAAGCTTAAAGTAAAAATAGATGGTGCACTAAGAACCCTAGAAAAAGAAGGGAAAATTCAAAAAATTAGGGATAAGTGGTTGAAGAATCCTAAATGGAACAACTGATTTCGTATGTCATATTTATAGGTAAAGGAATTGGACTAACGTTGCAGCTCTTAGCGGGAGGAATTATAATTGGCACATTCCTAGGTGTAGTATTTTCTATACTGCGTTATAATAATATTGTCATATTTTTTATCAACAAGTTGATTTCTATTTTACGAGGCACTCCCTTAATCCTACAATTGAGTTTCATTTACTTTGCAGTGCCAGGTGTTATAGGGATGAAAATGAGTATCTTAACAGCTGGAATACTGGCTTTCGGCATAAATGCTTCTGCCTATATTGCAGAAATTCTAAGGGCTGGCATTCAAAGTTTACCTAGTGGACAATTTGAAGCAGCAAAGACGTTAAAAATACCTAATTTTTATATGTGGAAAGATATTATTTTACCTCAAGTAATTAGAAATATTTTCCCCGCAATGTTAAATGAGATTATAACATTGTTAAAAGAAACAGCTATTGTCTCAATTATTGGGGGAGTGGATATAATGCGTAGTGCTGAAATGGTAGCCTCAAGACATTTTACTTATTTTATGCCACTTTGTGTAGCTGCTTGTTATTATTACGGACTGGTCCTTTTGATTGAATACGTTGGGAAAAAGTTCGAGAAAAAGGTGTCTCATGTTAATAATTGATAGCATTTGTAAAAATTTTGGCTCAGACCAAATCTTAAATAATATCAGCTTTACAGTTGAGGAAGGAATGATTATGGGGCTTGCTGGCTCATCAGGAAGTGGAAAAACAACTTTGTTAAGATGCATTCAAAAACTTGAAAGTCCAGATTTGGGAAAAATTATATTTAATAAAAGAAGCGGATTCATATTTCAAGATTTTCAACTTTTTCCGCATATGAATGTGCTTGAAAATTTGACTTATGCACCAAAACTGCATAATGCAAAAGCAAATGATCATATCTCTCATGCCATCGAAACACTTAGAACACTAGGGATTGAGGATAAAGCAGAATTTTTTCCTTGCAATTTATCTGGAGGAGAAAAACAAAGAGTAGCACTTGCACGAAGTTTAATGATGTATCCTGCATTATTACTTTGCGATGAACCAACATCAGGATTAGATATTGTGACAGTTGAAGATGTGGTTTCATTACTAAAATCTGTCCAAAAAATAGAGATTAATATGATGATTATAGCTTCGCATGATTTAGACTTTTTATCTAAAATTGCAGATCGTATAATTGTCCTAAAGAATGGAGAAATCGCTTTAGATGTGTTACCAAAAAATATTGAAAACTCTATAGATTATTTAAAAGCCTACTACTAACTAAAGTACAAACTAAAAAAAGACATGAAAAAACAAAATATTAAAAAAATAGTATTAGCCTATTCTGGTGGACTAGACACTTCTATAATGATTCAGTGGCTTCGGGAAAATTATCAACAAGCGGAAATCGTCACAGTTACTGTAGACCTTGGTCAAGCAGAAGATTTAGCTACAATAGAAAAAAAAGCATTAAAAAGTGGAGCTTCTAAAACTTATCTGCTTGATGTCAGGAATGAGTTTATAACAAATTACTTATGGAAGTTGGTAAAATCCGGTGCTCTTTATGAAGATCAATATATTTTAGGTACTATTTCACGCCCACTTATTGCAGAAAAACTTGTAGAAATAGCTATGAAGGAAAAAGCTGATGCAATTGCACATGGTGCTACTGGGAAAGGTAATGACCAAGTACGTTTTGAATATACAATTAATGCACTTGCCCCTGATTTTCAAATTATTGCACCATGGCGTTTGTGGGAAATCAGGTCACGTCAAGATATTATAAAGTATGCAAAAGCTAGAAGAATTGAAGTGCCAATAACTCCTCACTCTCCTTATTCACGAGACCAAAATATATGGTACAGTTCTCATGAAGGTGGTGTTTTAGAAGAACCTTCTTTAGGACAACCTAAAGAGTTACTATTAATCTCATCTGAACTTGAAAATACACCTAATACCCATGAGGTCATCAGTATTGAATTCAAAGAAGGAATTCCTATAAAACTCGATAATGAAAGTATGCCTGCAATAGAACTGCTTATGGAATTAAATAAAATAGCTGGAAGGCACGGTATTGGAGTATCTGATATTATAGAAAGTAGGTTAGTTGGAATGAAAAGTAGAGGAATCTACGAAGCCCCAGCAGCTACAGTACTTTATAAAGCACATTATACTTTAGAAACTTTATGCCTTGATGGGGCAACATTGAATTTAAAGCAGTACTTAAAACAAGTATATGCTAATATTGTTTATGAAGGAAGATGGTTCTCTCCTATTAGAGAAGCTCTTGATGCTTTTGTTGACGTTACACAAAAACATATTACTGGTACAGTTAAATTAAAGCTTTTTAAAGGCAATGTAATACAAGATGGCATAACTTCTCCTTTTAGTTTATATAGTTCTCAGCTTGCTACTTTTGAAGAAGATGAAGTTTACAATCAAGCAGATGCAGAAGGTTTTGTTAATCTGTTTTCCTTGCCTGCCAAAATTTCTGCTATGTTAAATAGGGGAGATAAGATATGAAAAATAAAGCATGGGGTGGGAGGTTTAGCAAGGCACTTGATCCAAGAGTTGACAAAATTAACTCATCATTGCAAATAGATTACGTTTTCTATGAATATGACATTATGGGAAGCCAGGCTCATGCAAAAATGTTGGAACGTCAAGAGTTGATTACCGAAAATGAGGCAACAATGATATGTGATAACCTTGAGATTATTAAAAAAGAGTTAGAGCAAGATATACATGATTTGGATGAAACAAAGGAAGATATCCACATGTTTATTGAGCATTTGCTAATACAAAAAATTGGAGATATAGGCAAAAAACTGCATACCGGACGTAGCAGAAATGATCAGGTAGCACTAGATTTACGCCTTTATATTAGAGATGCTATGTTGCAAATAGAAAGTCTTTTATCTAATCTATTATCTGTTTTAAATTCACTTAGCAATAAACATAAAGATGATATAATGCCGGGATATACTCACTTACAACAAGCTCAGCCCATAAGTTTAGGACAATATTTTGGGGCTTATTTTGCAATGTTCAAACGTGATATAAGCAGGCTAAAAGATTGTCATCAAAGAATGAATTTCTCCCCTCTAGGAACTGGAGCATTGGCTGGTAGCACGTTACCATTAGACAGGCATAGTGTTGCTAAGGAATTAGGATTTGATGGGATTATTGAAAATACCTTAGATGCTGTAAGTGATAGAGACTTCATCATAGAGTTTTGTGGCATTGCTTCTATTATTATGATGCACATGTCTCGCTTATCTGAAGACCTTATTATATGGTCTACAGAAGAGTTTTCATTTGTTATACTCGATGATGCTTTTGCAACAGGTTCTTCCTTAATGCCAAACAAAAAAAATCCTGATGTTTTAGAATTAATTCGTGGAAAAAGTGGGCGTGTTTTTGGTCACTTAATGAGTATTTTAACAGTGATGAAAGGATTGCCACTTACCTATAATAAAGATATGCAGGAAGATAAGGAAAGTTTATTAGATACAGTTTCTACATTAACAACATGCCTTGAAATAATCACACCATTTTTAGAAAGCTTACGCTTTAATACTAATTTAATGAAAAAAAAGGCAGAATCAGGCTATTTAGATGCAACTGAGATAGTGGAATCTTTAATTATAGAAGGAATGCCATTTAGGGATGCACATAATCTTGTTGGAACATGGATTCAGCAGGCAACTAAAAAAGGATATTCTCTTTCCGATATTGCTAAAAAATTTCAAGCTGACAAAAAATCAAAAGTTAATTCTTAAACCTTAATTTATTTTTGATATTTAACATAAAATACAGTTCTAGTAAAAATGGATATTTTGTGTATCAATGTAAATGAATAGAAATTTTAGTTGCTTAATAAGCTTAATGAAAATGGAAGGAATTGTTTTACCTGATAGAAAAAGTAAGGTGCTGTTGCATTCTTGTTGTGCTCCCTGTTCAAGTAATATAATTCAAGCAATGGTTTTTTCAGGAATTAAGCCGACAATATTTTTTTACAATCCCAATATTCACCCAAAAAAGGAATACGAAATCAGGAAAAACGAAAATATTAGATATGTAAAAAAGTTAGGTGTAGATTTTATTGATGCTGATTATGATGTGCAGAATTGGTTCAAGAGAGTAAAAGGATTGGAGTTTGAACCAGAAAGAGGAGCAAGATGTACTATGTGTTTTGACATACGACTTGAAAGAACGGCTTTATACGCATACGAAAATGATTTCGAGATTATCACAAGCTCACTGTGTATTTCTAGGTGGAAAAATATGGAACAGATAAATGAAAGTGGCAAAAGAGCTGTTGCAAAATATCCTAAAATTCGGTATTGGACTTATAACTGGAGAAAGAGAGGAAGTAAAATGTATGAAATTGCTAAGGAGGAGTATTTTTATAAGCAAGAGTATTGTGGTTGTAGCTTTTCCCTAAGAGATACTAACCAATGGAGGGTACAAAATGACAAAAGGGAAATAGAAATAGGAAAAAATTATTATTAGTTTAACGATGAGTATTTTAAAAAATTATGATGTGTTATTGATGGATTTATGGGGTGTTGTTTATGATGGATACCATCTTTATCCAAAGGTAATTGAAACATTGCAAGGATTAAAAGAGTTGAAAAAAGAAGTAATTTTCTTTTCAAATGTTCCAAGAAGGAAGCACACAGTACAAGGAATGCTGAATGGGTTTAGTGTAGATAATTCACTATATTCAAGTCTGATTACTTCTGGCGAATTTGTTCACGAATTACTTGCTGAAAAAAAGCAATTTGGTACTAAGTACTTTTACTTTGGTTCACCAGAATCTGAAGAAGTGATTCTGAATATAGGTGGGTATCAAAGAGTTGCTGACGCAAGCAATGCAGACTTTAGCATTATCACAGGTATTGTAGATTATTATGAAGAGGCTATGAAGTTGGCAATAGAGGCAATAAAATATAAATTACCATTACTTTGTACAAACCCTGACAAGTCTTCTATAAAAAAAAGTGGTGAAATTGTGTATTGCCCAGGAGTAGTTGCTGATAAATACGAAGAATTAGGTGGGGAGGTGATTTATTTCGGGAAACCACATAGACATATTTATGAATATGCACTTCAGAATATAACTGATAGAAGGGGGGTGTTAGCAATAGGAGACAGCATGGAAAATGATATTAGAGGAGCTAACAACATGAATTTAGATTCTGTTTTAATATGTAGTGGGGTTCATAGACACGATTTGGAAATTAATATGGGTGATATACCAAGTGCAGAAAATTTATCAAGATTATATGAAAAACATTCTATTAAGCCCACATTTGTGATAAGCTTGCTGAAAGATATAATCCAGTAGCACTATATAATAACAAATGTATATACAAACACAAGAAACCCCTAATCCCAGTACACTAAAATTCATACCAGGAATAGAGGTTCTAAAAAGAGGCTCTCATCATTTCAATAAGGCGGATGATAATTATGCACATTCTCCTTTAACCAAGCAGTTATTTAAG
>CAZJPD010000030.1:8071-10407 GCA_964547795.1 uncultured Candidatus Midichloriaceae bacterium
GATTGAAGGGGTAAAATCAGTTTTTTTTGGAAGTGATTTTATTTCCATTACTAAAGAGGAAAATACGCAATGGGATAAAATAAAGACGTATATTTTAGCAAAGCTAGTGGATAATTTTATGGCTGGAATACCAATAATTAAGGAGAAAAAAGCTATCCCTAAGAAAATAAGTAAAGAAGGCAATTTTAAGATTGAGCAACAAATTATAGAGCTAATTAACACTAAAGTTAGACCTGCAGTTGCACGTGATGGAGGCGATATAATATACAATAAATTTAAGGATGGAATTGTTTATTTAAAGCTACACGGAGCATGTCAAGGATGCCCCAGTGCTACAATAACATTGACGCAAGGTATAGAGAATATGCTAAAGCATTATATATCTGAAGTAAAGTCAGTAGAACCAGTTTAAAAAACTCTATTATGAATGACTTGAGAAAAGAGGCATTGGAGTTCCATGCCAAAGGAGTAAAAGGCAAAATAGCTATAAAATTACCAAAAAAGCTAAATGATAAACATAATCTATCCTTAGCATATAGTCCAGGAGTGGCAGAACCTTGTAAGGAAATTCACAAGGATTTTAATAAGATATATGAATACACTGCAAAGGGTAATTTTGTTGCAGTTGTTAGCAACGGAACTGCTATACTTGGACTAGGAAAATTAGGTGCTGCTGCTTCTAAGCCAGTAATGGAAGGGAAGGCAGCATTATTTAAACGCTTTGCTGACATTGATGCAATTGATATAGAGGTTGATGAAACTGACCCAGAAAAATTTATTGAGATAGTAAAAAAAATAGCTGTTAGCTGGGGGGGTATTAACCTAGAAGATATCAAAGCTCCTGAGTGTTTTATTATAGAAGAAGAGCTGAAAAAATGCCTGAATATCCCCGTGTTTCACGATGACCAACATGGTACTGCAATAGTAACAGCTGCTGGACTAATTAATGCTTTATATATTACGAAACGTAAAATTGAAGATGTAAAAATCGTTGTAAATGGGGCAGGTGCTGCCGCAATTGCATGTGTAAATCTAATCAAGAAATTGGGAGCTAAGCATGAAAATGTAATAGTTTGCGACACTGGAGGGGTGATATATAGAGGTAGAAAAGATGGAATGAACAGATGGAAAGAAACGTTGGCTATTGATACAAAATTGAGAGTTTTAGAAGAGGCAATGAGTGGTGCTGATGTTTTTATAGGGCTTTCAATAAAGAACGTTGTTTCTAAAGATATGGTAAAAAGCATGGCGTCTAATCCAATAATTTTTGCTATGGCAAACCCTGATCCTGAAATTACTCATGAAGAAGTGTATGCAACAAGGAAAGATGCAATCATAGCAACAGGAAGGTCGGATTATAAAAATCAAATAAATAATTTTATATGTTTTCCGTATCTTTTTAGGGGTGCTCTTGATGTCAAAGCTACAACTATAAATGACGAAATGAAAATTGCAGCTACCTATGCTTTAGTGAATTTGGCAAGAAAAAAGAGTACAGATGAAGTTCGTATGATGTGTTTGGGTAACAATTGTGAATTCGGTCCGGATTATATAGTACCTGTGACTTTTGACTCCAGACTGATAGAGGAAGTGTCCGTAGCAGTTGCTAAAGCTGCGATCAAATCTGGTGTTGCAAGGCAAAAAATCGCAGACTTTCAAGCATACCGCAAAGAATTATCAAAAAGACTTATAGCTTAGTACACTTAGGTATCTACAGCGTCGCATCCTTGCTCATGTAGGAATAACTCTACACTTTACTTGTCGTTCTTTGTATATACCAAAGTGAAACTAGCTATAGCGAGCAACATTGCTAAGTGGGAAAGCCAATAATGATAATAAAATGCAAAATAATTCTTTTGTGATATTGCAGTTAAAAAATGTTGTGAATTTTGTGTGCAATAAAAATCCAATCAAACCTAGCAAAATGGATAAATATGCAAAGATAGCTTTCTTCTTAAAATTAAAGTAGCAAGCTACTATTGGTAAGAAAAGTGTACACACCATAATTTCATAACTCATAAGCATAGCATTCATGATATCATTAAAATAATTAGCAATAATAATGGACACAACACCTAATACCATTGTTAGCATTCTCGTATATATTAAGTTGCTCTTGGAATTATTTCTTTTGAAATCTAATGTTAGATTAGAACTTATTGCACAAAGTAGGGAGTCCCCAGTCGAAATTATCGCACAAAGTATAGCTAATGCTGCTATTGAAGTGATAAAATTATTAGAAGTCTGGGTAAAAAAGAAAATCATTACACTTCCTCCATCTGGAATGTGACTTAATTTTATTGCAGCTATTCCAAAAATTAATGGTATAAAGGAAA
>CAZJPD010000031.1:0-9888 GCA_964547795.1 uncultured Candidatus Midichloriaceae bacterium
TATCTTCCTTCCTCATTGTTGAGATTTTTCGTTTCTTTAATTTAGATAAGTACCTGTTATACTGATTTATGTTCTCTTTGTAGCTTTTCTTATGCTTTTTTGCATATTTGTTAATGTATAACTCAAATAGTTCTTCAAATCTCAATTCTTTACTTATTTGTTTTTTCTTTTCGTTCGGATCAATTCCTTCCCCTACTGCACCACTTATATTTACAGTAGCTTTCCTTGCTGTCTCTACTGTAACCTCTGGAAAGTTCCCTACAATAAATCTTTTATCAACTCCCCTTATTCTTTTTCTAACAAAAAAGGTCATTACTCTATTTTTAGTGATATAAAGACTTAACCCCCTTTCTTTACTATCCCTATATATTGCAATTCCTTTACTAGGAGTTGGTAACCCATATATTGCTGCTTTTGTAAAATTTATTTTGTTCCCTGCCATTTAGACCCTCTGACTAATTCCATTGCCGCACTGTTGCCGCAGTCTGTATTAAATTCTATATAACTACATTAAGCTATATTAAATTTATGCTGCCCTATAAATGCTGCAAAATCAAACTTTATTAATGAGTATTAAACTACATTAACCCCTAGACAACCAGACTTTTAATCAGTGGGTCATAGATTCGAATCCTGTCGGGATCACCACTTTTTAAGCGGGATATAGAAGATTAAGGAAAAGAGTAAAAGATTTGTTTAAATATTTATCGCAGCTAAGTTAATTAAGCTTAGTAGATGAGATTGAGCCACAAGCAAAGTTGTTTTATCCCATTACTAATTGTTATCAACTTATTACATCCCTTATTACAGATAGATTATATGATCTTAGAGTTTCATATCAAAGAATAGAAAATTTTAAAAAATTATTAAAAGAGTTTTTCAAGAAATATTTCATACAAAATCAACAAGTTGATAATACCACTAATATCAAAGCTGATATTCAAAATATTGTTTTTACTGCAATAGATTTAGAAAAGTCATTAAAAAATGAATTATCAATACAGCCTATCTACTTAGTTACAGCAAAGAGAGGGTATGATGTAAACCTTCTTACATCATATCCTGCAGTTATATTTCCAGGATTATTGGAAAAATTTCCTGATTTAGAATATGATAGTTTTTCTTTGGCTTTTTCTCTTCCTAGTGCCTGTATTTTTCACCTTATGAAAATATTAGAATTTTTAGCGAGAGAGTACTACAGGGTAGTCGTGCCAACAAAAGATTTGCCAGAGCGTGGTCAAGGCTTGGGGTTGTATTTATCAAATATTCCGAAAAATGACAACAATAAAAGATTAATTGCTCTGCTAACATCTATTAAGGATAATATTAGAAATCCTATTATACACCCAGACATTAAAATTGATATTTATGAAGCAATTGCAATACTTGGTAGTACACTTGAGGTAATAGGTTTGTTATTAAAAGAACTCTCTAAATCTTAAATAACACAAAGTATTTTATCCAACATATTACCAAACGTAGTATCGCTGCCTTTTTCATTATATCTAAAACAAAATTCATCAATATATTTATTCAAGTATTTCTTAGAAACCCAGTGAAATTGACCAATAATTCTTCTTTTTAAAATTGCCCAAAAACTCTCAATAGTGTTTGTATGTATATCTTTACCGCTTACATATTCCTTTTTATGATTTACTTGTGAACGTTTTAATAATCTGTTCATCCTAGAATACCCTTTATATTTATCAGTCATTAAAGTTGAGCTCTCAATATCAATGTTCTCAATTACCATCTTTTGCAAATCTTTCGACTTCAATTTATTTTTACTTACCTTTGTTGCTTTAACTTTCCCCTCTCTTTCTATCATTCCTACAACACACCAAAACCAATGAAACACATGTAGTAGAAAATGATTTTGTTATTGCCACTATAGGTACAGTTGGAAAGATTGGTCGAATTGATTCAGAATTAGAGGGCTATGTTATATCAAATAATACCTCAAGAATTGCAGCTCTGAATGTGAAAGGGCAAACAATAAGTAAAACCAAAAGATACTAAATTATACAGTAATTTAAAGACACTTATCATAGATGAGGTCTCTATGCTAAGAGCGGATTTATTAGATTGTATAGCTATCTTCTTAAAAAATATGGTCCTAGACCAGGCAAAGCTTTTGGTGGGATACAAATGATATTCATAGGTGATTTATATCAATTGCCACCCGTTGTCATAGAGAAGGAAAAAGAGATATTCAATAATCATTATCAATCGCCGTATTTCTTCAGCAGTAATGCTTTAAAAGGGCTAGATTTAGAAATTGTAGAATTGGAGAAAATTTATAGACAGAAGGAGTTGGAATTTATCCACTTACTTAATAAAGTGAGAGATAATTCTGTGGAAAGTAGTGATATTGAATTATTAAATCAGCGTTATATTGAGGAAACATCTAAAAATACGAGTTTCAAGCAAAAGCAAAGTTTTAAAGTGTGGAAAATTAGAGAGTTCATTTTTTGGATTATTAGATTTTTTGTATTTTTCGACGACTCCATCAAGAAATTCAAACAAAAAGAAAATAAGCCTTGCATAAACTTCACTTCAACAAATAGCAAAGCAGATCAGATAAATAGCGAATATCTAGTGAAAATAGAAGGAAAGTCATATAGGTCTACAGCTGAAATATCTGGTGAGTTTGATGAGAGTTCATACCCTACTTCTGTGGAGCTTGAATATAAAGTAGGTGCACAGATAATGACGCTAAATAATGATTCAAAGGATAGGTAGGTTAATGGAAGTATTGGAGTTATTGAAAAAAGGAAAAAAGATGAAAAAGGAGAAGTATATTTGATAGTTATTTTACCTAGCTAAATGTTATAGAGTGACTTCCATGAAGGAGTTCCAAAAATGTAAAAGCAAAGTTAAACAATTTCTTGTAATTGAAATTTATCTATGTTTGGTATAGTCTAATAATGTTCAATGTATTTTGGTAAAGGATATGGCAGAGAATCTAAAAATAGCAATAAGTCCTAATACATTTAAGGATGCAGTAACGGAGCATGATATATTTGTAGATAAAAGTTTGTTTATTAAGGAAGTTATAGACAGTGTAGAAAGAGCTATACTAATAACCCGTCCTAGAAGATGGGGAAAGACCTTGAACCTTGATATGCTTAAAGACTTCTTTGAACCTGAGATTGAAGATGGAAAGCCCAAGTTATTTGAAGCTCAGGAAAATAGGCAAATATTTGAAAAACTCACAATTGGCATGGGTGGTTATGTTGATACTAAAGAAATTACTTATAGAATAATATTGTTAAAGGATAATGCTTTGGTGGGGGATTATAATAAATGGATTGAAATAGCAAGAACTCTTGATTTTAGCGATAAGGAGTATGTACTAAAAAATTGTAAAACTAATCAAGACACAAATGAACAATTAAAGTCCATAGTGAGGCAGCATATACTAACACTCAAAGCGAAATTTTCTGATATAAGTAACCTAAAAAGTTTGATTACTGAGTATCATATAGCTAAGGATAGAATGGATAGTGGAAGGAAGGAAGAGAAGCCAGTGCTTGAGCAAAAAAGAAATGAGAAGTTAGGATTGTTAAGGCAGGCAATAGAAGGAAAGATAGAAGAGTGGGAAAAGAGTGGTCATGCAAATTATCAAGCAGTAAAACAAGAATTTGATTTAATGAGCAGAAATCAAGGGAAATATCCTGTTATTTTTATGACCTTAAAGATGTAAAGGCTAATTCAAAGCAAGGGGTGGAAAGTGAGTTGAAACTAGAAATTAGTAAACTTTTTTCTGACCATGAGTATTTGACTATGGCAATTAATTCTAAGTAGGAAAAGACTTCTGCAGATATTAAAAATCTAAAAAAGTTTGATAGCTTAATACAAGAAACAGCAACAACAAAAGACCTAAAAGACAGTATACGTTTTTTAAACGAACTACTACACAAACATCATGGACAAAGGGTATATATACTGATAGATGAATACGACAAGCCAGTGAATTGGTTTTTGGAAAAGGGGATTTTGCAGGAGAATAAAGCATTAATGAATGAGGTGGCAGATTTAGTAAGTGGTATGTTATCTGAATGTGGTAAAAATAACCCTCATCTACAAAAAATAGTATTAACTGGCATACTTGATACTGTGAAGAAAGAAGACAATTCAGGATTTAATAATGTAGTAGTTTTTGGGATTATGGATGCGAAATTTAGTAAGCACTTTGGGTTTTCTCAAGAGGAAGTAGACCAACTTATAAGAAAGTTAAATTTTGAAGAGGGTATAAAGGGTGTAGTAAGTAAAAATATAAAAGATTGGTATAATGGCTATTCAGTACCCATAGGTGCTAATAAAACAATAGAAGTTTATACGCCGTGGGCTGTAATGAATTACTTAAGTGATGTTTATACTGTGGGACAATTAAAACCACAAAACCATTGGACGCAAAGTGGAGCTGCAGATATGTTCGAAGCATTGTTGACAAGAGAAATATGTTTTGACACTAATTTCAGTTCTAAGTTTAAGGATATTACTGCAAAAGATTTAGTTCCATTAGAATTTAGTAAAAAAATTTCATTATTCAGATATGATCCAAACCCCCTTCTGATAATGAGAAATTCTTCTCTTATTTACTACTTAATGCAGGATATTTAACAGGTCAAGAAGAAGGGGAGCAACATAAATTCAGAATTTCTAACTTTGAAGTAAAGCAAGAATTTATTGATATTGTAAGGCGTCAAACAGAAGTCCAAGCAACAGGTTGTGCTAGATGATTTACAGAATTACAAGACAATTTGTTAAAGCAATATCATATTCAGGCATTTAATGCTATAAAAGAGCATGATATAGCAAAGTTAGAAGAAATTTTTGCAACTCCTAATATCAAGTGTGATGATACAGACTTAAACTTTAACTATCTATATATAGCGGCTATTGCAGGAGATATAAATACATTCTCTTTTTTTATCTCAAAAGTGCTATAAGAATTTATATGATGGGGATAAAGCTTTTGAATTAAGCCCTTTTGATTACGCTTATTTAGGGAATAATCATGAAGATTTTATGGATATATTTTTAAATATCCTATCACAAGCATCCCGACGTCAGCAGGTGCAGGGGGGCTTGTTTGTTGGGTGGGTAAAGGTGGTGAGCTAGGTGAACTTGTTAAAGAGGTAGCAATAACGTATAAATCTAAAAGTGGTATTGGTATAAAAGGAGGCATTGATAGTGATGTTTGTAATAGGTATCAAGAATATTACAACACCAACATAAAGAATCCAAATATATTTTCTCATTTGATACAATTTGAAAAGTATAAAGCAGAAGCTGAGCAAGCAAACTTATTGCCAGAAATAAGAGGAAAATTATACACAGTTATAGATTATGGATGTAGATAAAACAAAGAAATATCAAGAATAGATAAGCATATATTTGCAAATACTTATTATGGAAGAGAAAGTTTTACTTTTTATTTATGTGAGGAATATCAAGGGAAGGAAGTATTGCCATATAGTCCAGAGCAAGCAATGGTTGAGGGTGGAAGTGGACAATATGAGGAGTATCATGATAAAACACATCATTTAGTAGAAGAAGAGGCAAGTAAGTATGTAACTGAAGGTGATTATAGTGGATATTCCTATTGGTTAGGAGGAGCTATAACGTTGGGTTTAGGAGTAATTAGTTACTGCTTTTGCTGTTCAAACCAAGCTCCAGATTTAGGAGTTCCAAATGTTTGGGCTGAGAATGCCTTTTAATGCTCAGTAGGGAGTGGTATATGGCACAGTTAGCAATATTTTAGCTCTGCTGTTTACAACATGATACACATAGATTAATAAAATGTGTATGCAAAAATGAAGGTTCTAAAATTCGTATTCGGATAAAATTATTAAAACAAAATAAATTATGTTGTATTTTGTTGGTCAAGAAAAGTAGCACATTGTGCTTATCAAGCCTTTAATATGGGGATATAAAGGCAATTATTAACAGCAGCATAATACAAGAATATTACATCGTATTACTTCTGCATTACGGGGATAAAGGGGAGTTTTAGTGTTCTTTTTCAAGCTTTTTTTGGGTCTTCTATATGTCTACTTCTACTTGTTGGGCTTAGAAATACCCATTTGCTTCTAGCTTGTTCTTTTCTTTTGTTTAGTATATCAATAGCAAGTGGTAGTAATGGAACAGTAAGAGATTTGCCGTTTTTTGTTTCTGGTATACGCCATTATTTCCTTTCAAGGTGTACATCATCCCAATACATAGCAAGCACGTTTTGGGGGCGTTTTAAAAAGAAGTTTTGTATTCTATAATTTCAAATGTCATTACTATTCTTACACCTCTATTGCAATTATCTTTGTAAATCATACACTGAATTGAAGTTTTCTCTTTTTAATTTCTGACTTTTCTGGATTATCCCAAACTCAGGAAGTAGATAATTTTTGGATAAAGTCTAACAACTCCACCTTACTCAAATTGTGGTTATGTCTATGCCAGTACTCTTTTGTTTTATTTAGCAATTGTCCTATAATTTTTCCTTTATATCCTTGTTTTTGTAAATCCTTACCTCTTACTGGAAATACATGTTCCACACCACTTGATGCTTCGTCAAAATATTGCATATAATTTGTCAGTGGGTTAATGCTGTTTATAACAAACAAAAACCTCGGGTATAATTCTTTACCATACTCATACCAATATTTATAATGATCAAAGTTTGTAAATTCCTCTTTAAAATTAAATGCCACCAGTGAAGCAAGCTCTTTTTGTTCTTTATTTGAAAACGGAATATTGTGTTTCAACTCATCCAAACATTTTTCTTTTTGATTACCAGAAAGAATAATCAGAATTGCTAAATTTACTATAGGATCAGCTTTTCTAAAGGTTGTAGCCTCAATCTTTTTATTATCTAAAATTGTTTTGAATAATCCTATATATTTCAATACCTGTTCCTTATTTAACATAATAATTACGTCTTTTGCGTAAGTAGAACCCAGCAATTGCAGCAATTCACGTTTAATTCTTTCACGAGAAATATGTCGTAAATTGCTGATACCATCAATTGCAGCTGTGTAACTTGCAGAATCGATATTGCTTAAACCAAAGTATCCTAAAAATCTGAAAAACCTCATAATTCGCAAATAATCTTCTCTTATCCGCTCAGGAGGGTTTCCTACAAACTTAACCACACCTTTTTGCAGATCTTGTTGCCCACCAAAGTAATCATATACTTCTGATTGAGGAGTAATTGATAGTGCGTTCATTGTAAAATCACGCCTTGAAGCATCGCTTACCCAATCATTGGTATATTCAACTTTGGCATGACGACCGAAGCATTTTATGTCTTTCCTAAGTGTGGTAATTTCAAAATGACGACGATTCACAATTACTAAAACTGTACCATACTTTACCCCTATAGGTACAACCTTGTAATCGTGACAGCAAAATACTTCCATTATCTTCTGTGGCAACAAATTCGTTGCTATATCAAAGTCTTTTGGATGTTTATTGTTCAGGTAATCCCTTACACAACCCCCAATTAATCTACATTGTCCACCGTTACTGATAATAATTTCAAATATTCTTTTTAATTCCTCAGAAAAATCCAAATATACCTGCATAATTTTCATATTATTAACGAAAGAAAGTAAAGACTCAACACTATAGCTGCCAGAATATCACCAAGAGAATGAGAGATCAAGCGGTATAGCACGAAACAGTAAGGTTTAGGCAATAATCATAAAAAAGCTTTCACAATTTCTTGTCATCACGATGGAGCAACAGCGATCGTAGTGATCCAGAGATTGCCACACTCACTCTGTGATTTCGCAATGACAGGGTGGGAGGATGGATTGCCACGCCTGTTGCACAGGCTCGCAATGACGGGGATGTGGGTTGTAGGTTCGCAATGACGAGGATATATAGATACAATAATGTCTACACCTTAGTGGTTTATGCTATACAAGGTCATGGTGTAGTTGTGATGAATAAGGTAGGATGGCATACTTCTAAAAAATTATCTTTCTTTTTTCCCAATTAACAAAAACCCCCCTAATATTTCGATATGAAGAGAAGTTTGTGTTAAAGTTAAAAAACAAAATTTAAACTTATATATCTATTTATTAACCTAATTTACTATATATGCTATATCCTCTACTTCCCACTTTCTTTTTCTCTTTTCGCAGAGAATCTGCTTTTTTCTGATGAACTTCCGTTTTAGACCTCCCCTTTATTGGCGTACAGTATTGAAATTTAATATTATGAGTTTATTATTTAGTTTTTGGCATTTTTTAGCATCTAAATCCAATTTTTTACATTGTTGAGTTGCCCTAAATGCACTGTTAGCACAAGCCATAATTTGAGGAGAGCATGCGTATTTTTGTATATCAATATTTCTACTTATGATATCGCATCCAGAATTAACAACTATTTCTAATTCTATATTAACGTCATCCGGGCATGGTGTTTTTATCCAGTAACGTGAAATTTGTTCCCTAATAATTGCTATATCATGATCTGCTAAATGAGCTACTTTTTTGCCAATATTTTCAGAATCATTTCCTTTATGATCAAAAAGCTTAGAAAAAATATCCTTCTGTTTTTTGCCTTTAACAGGAGTGGGGAATTTTTTTTCTTTCTTAATTCTCTTGGTGATTGGTTCGGCAGACTTTTTTACTTCTTTCTTTGTTTCAGTTTTTTGTGTTTTTTTAGCATCACTTTCCTTTTTCTGTTTCAATCTTTCTGCTTCTAATTTTTTTTCCTCAACCTTTTCTATCTTTTTTTCTTTAGATACTTCAACATTTTCGGATTTTTGGGAAGTTGTAGGTTGCTTAACTTCCTTTATTTGAGGAGCAGCAGTTTTCTGATCTTTGGTACTATTCTTTTGCTTCACAGCAATATTAATTGCAAATTTTTGATAGCTTAATTTTTTCGTTTTTTTTAAATTCTGAAAATTTATCAAAAGCCCTAATATGATTACTATATGTAATAATAAAGAATATAAAAAGCTCCTTTGCATTATGTTTTAGTATTGCTCTTCTGTTACTAGAATAACATTATGAATGGAAGCTTGTTTTAATATGCTGAAAATTTGAATTACTTCGCCATAATTTACTTCTTTATCTCCATATAATAAAATCTGAAGATTAGGTTTTTCTTTCAAGAGTGCATTTATCTTTTTTATTAAATCCTCTTTTTTTATCATGCTTTTTTGCAGGTATATTATGGATTTTTTATCAATGCTAATGCTGATATGATCCTCTTTATCAGAGAAAGTTTCTGTAGAGGCAGGTAAGTTTACATCTATACCGCTTGTAATCATGTGTGATGTTAGCATAAAAATAACCAGTAAAACTAACATGACATCGACAAATGGAGTGACGTTGATTTCTGGTTTTACTTTGTACCTGTATTTTCTTGAGTAATTATTGAAAAAACTCTGCATACCTATATCTTTATCTTAGCAATTAATCTTATAAAAGTTGTATTAAATTTTAAGTTAAGTGCCTCTAAAGCACTATAAAATTTATTATTAAAAATCAAAGCAGGTATTGCTACAACTAAACCCAATGCAGTGGCTAAAAGTGCTTCAGCTATTCCTGGAGCAACTGCTATTATAGTTGCGTTTTTCATAAATACTATTGATTGAAAGCTATTCATTATACCCCAAACTGTACCAAGTAATCCTATAAAAGGGGCAGAACCAGATATGCTACCTAATATATAAAGTTTGCTTTCAATTTTGTTGTTAATCTCTTGGATTTTCAATTCAATCTCTTTTAATAGTTCATCTTTATCAATTTGCTGGTCATTTTGTTTTGCTACACATATACGATTGTAAATTGTGAATATGATCTCTCCAAAAATGTTTAACTTCTTTATTAAAGCAAAGTGTTTCTGTTCAATAGCTCCAATGTTGTAATT
>CAZJPD010000032.1:0-9549 GCA_964547795.1 uncultured Candidatus Midichloriaceae bacterium
ACATAGTCTAAGTGAATAATATCATTTAACAGCGATAATAGTATTAGGTTAAAATAACTTAATGTCTTTTTATGTAAAGAATATGTCACGTATATAACGAGTGAAAGAATTTCTGGTATATATTCATATCTGATGTTTAGTGAAAAGGGCAGATATTGAATGAATATTATTAAAATAATCAAAATATTAATTTTGATAGATAATTTCATATGAAAATCTTCTAAATTGCTTGTTTAAAACGCATTAGAGTATATATATAAACCACTGGTATAAAAATATAAAGTTAAGAAAGATGAAGGCAGAAACTATAGAAGGAAAAGCCTGTTATCCAGTTTTGCCATTAAGGGATATAGTAGTATTTCCAAAAATGATTATCCCGATTTTTGTTGGCAGAGACAGGTCAATAAAAGCCTTACAGAACTTGGGGGAGGGCAATACCATATTCTTGGTTTCTCAAAGAGATGGGGAAAGAGAGCTTCCCAAGGTTAGTGAACTGTATAAAATAGGGGTATTATCTAAGGTTTTACAGATAATAAGGCTACAAGATTCGTCTATCAAAATTATTGTTGAAGGAATATCCAAGGCCAAAGTTGTAAAGTTTTTAAACAGGGGACCATATCTTAAAGCTTATATTAATATGACTCAAGATGTGTGTTGTAATGAGCAGGAAAGTATAGTTTTAAAAAATACTATAGTTGGTTTGTTTGAAGAATATCTAAGCCTTAGTAGAAAAGCATCCCAGGAATCATTTATGAATATTGTTCAGATAGAGGATATTGTGAATTTCTGCAATGCACTATGCTCACAAATTTATCTTCCTGTCGAGAAAAAACAACAATTGCTTGAGGTAAATGATGTTAATAAGAAGTTAGAAAAATTGATGATTTATATCAATGCAGAAATTGAACTTTTAAAGGCAGAAAAGAAAATAAAAACTAGGGTAAGAACTCAAGTTGAAAAAAATCAAAAGGATTATTATTTGAACGAGCAGCTGAAGGCAATATACAAAGAACTGGGAGAAGAAGATTTAAAGGAAGAACTAAATGAGATAAAAAATGCGATAGCAAAACTGAAGCTAACCAAAGAAGCAAAAGAAAAAGTAAATTCTGAAATTAAAAAGCTTAAAATGATGAACCCTATGTCTTCTGAGGCAACTGTTATAAGAAACTATTTAGATTGGATTATAGTTTTACCCTGGAAGAAGTTTACCGCTAACAATAAAAATTTAGAAAAAGCTCAAGAGGCTTTAGATTCAGAGCATTATGCTTTGGATAAAGTAAAGGAAAGAATTATAGAATATTTGGCAGTGAACATAAAATCTAAAAAGCTTGGTGGAAGCATTATTTGTTTTGTAGGACCACCTGGTGTAGGTAAAACATCTTTAGCTAAATCAATAGCAAAAGCAACAGGACGTAATTTTGCTAAAATTACTTTGGGAGGGCTTAGAGATGAGGCGGAAATTAAAGGTCATAGAAGAACATATGTAGGAGCAATGCCGGGAAAAATAATACAGGCAATGAAAAAAGCAAAAAGCTCTAACCCATTAATACTGCTGGATGAAATCGATAAATTAGGAATTGATTATAGGGGAGACCCAGCTTCTGCACTTTTAGAAATTCTTGATACATCGCAAAATGTGCATTTTAATGATCACTATCTTGAGGTAGATTTCGATTTATCGAACATCATGTTTGTTGCAACTGCTAATACTACTAATATACCTACTCCTTTGTTAGATAGGATGGAGTTATTAAGGGTTTCAGGATACACGGAGAAAGATAAGCTCGAAATTGCAAAAAAGCACTTAATACCTAGGGTTAGAGAATCTCATTCTATGACAGAGAAGGAATTAAATGTAAATGATTTCGCAATTATCGATATTATTAAGTATTATACTCGAGAGTCTGGAGTAAGGAGTCTTGCTAGAGAAATTGAGAAAATTTTTAGAAAATCTGTTAAGAAAGTACTTGCTGAAAAACAAAAAAGCATATCTGTATCCAGTAAAAATCTGAGCGAATTTCTTGGTCCTCGTAAATTTAACTATGGTGAAATAGAGAAAAAAAATCAGATTGGAATTACAAATGGTCTAGCTTATACAGAAGTAGGTGGGGACTTATTACCTATCGAAGCAGTTAAGTATAAGGGAAAGGGAAATATCAAGATAACAGGAAAACTTGGAGATGTAATGAAAGAATCCGTGCAGGCAGCTCATAGTTATATTCATTCAAAAGCAAAACAATATGGCATTAAGGAAGAGTTGTTTCAAAAGTATGATATTCACGTACATGTTCCAGAAGGTGCTATTTCCAAAGATGGTCCTTCAGCAGGGATAGCAATTTCTACCTCTATAGTTTCCATATTAACAGAAATACCAATCAAAAAAGATATAGCAATGACAGGGGAAATTACTTTAAGGGGTAATGTGCTACCAATTGGAGGGTTAAAAGAAAAATTGCTGGCTGCTCTTAGGGCAGGTGTCAAAAGAGTTATTATACCTAAAGAAAATTTCAAAGACCTTGAAGAAATGCCAAAAGAAGTAAAAAGCAATCTTAAGATATTAACTGTTGAATTATTTGATGAGGTAATGGGACACGCTCTCCAAAAGAAAATTAATATTATTTCCGATAAAATAAACACCTCAGTTATGGATAAGAAAAAAGAGCATCCCCCTGTACTTATTCAGCATACAACCAAATTGTAAGAAGCAAAAATCATAAAAAAGCTTTCACCATTTCTTGTCATCACGAAGGAGCGAAAGCGACTGTGGTGATCCAGAGATTGACACACTCACTCTGTGAGTTCGCAATGACAGGGCAGGAGGGTGGATTGCCACGCCTGTTACACAGGCTCGCAATGAGGGGGATGTGGGTTGTAGGTTCGCAATGACGAAAATATATTAATAATATGTCCAAACCTTTATGGGATATGCTATAAGGAGTCGATAGAGAACTTCTTTGGAATACTCAAGGATAATAGGAGGTTAGCCTTACGATTTGAAAAATCAGATATGGCTTTTATTGCTTTTGCTACTGTCAAACTTCACCTTTGTTAATAGTGCCAAGATTAAATCTTGATTTCTACACATAACAAGGATGAAAAGCTACAGTTGTTTTATAACATTTGAGATATGTGGCTCTCCACGAAAATTAATTGCATTGTTAAACTTGTTTATGCAAGTTGAGAAATTTTTATCACACCCAGCAATGATTTCATATTTGTCATCTAAATTCAATTTGAGCATTGGTGATAATATTACCTCGACAATTTTATTGTGGAAATTACTTACCCTTAAAGTTATACTTTTATTTTCACCAGATAAAAATTTGATTGTACCAAAGTTATAATAATAATTGTCTTCGTTCCTATCTTCATCCAAAAAGGAATTTTTGTTTATTATCTTACATATCTGCCCTATTTTCGTATAAATGCTTTTATTTAATTTGCACCTCTCATCACAAAATTTCGCCCTACAATATGGTGAAAATGACTGGGTAATGTTAGCACTTAATTTTTCAACAAGAGGGATGATATCCGCATAAAATTGATTATTGGAATATTTGATATTTCCTATATAACCTTGTTTTAATAGGTGCTTATGCTGTTCTGAATGTCTATAATGAACGAGATAGATCGAAAGCAGAGCATTATCAAATTTGCCCTTCAAAATATCATCTTCCCTTATAAGTTCATGGTCAATAATACCAGAAATTTCATTAATGTTTTTCAGTGTATCTATACTTTCATGTATTGCATCATATCCTATCAAAGCCTTTGCTAAATAGTTAAATCCATCGATTTCTATATCGTCATTGTGGTTTGTAAAGCCAATGTCTTTCCCATCTTTTAATTTTATATGCCAGCATATAGCATATTCTATTACAGGAAAATCTAACCATTTATATCTTATTTGAATATCTTCCACTATTTTATTTCTATAAGGTTAATATTTTTACTGGAATATGTATTAGTGCTGTCTATTGAAATAGGCAGATAGTCGATGTCAAATCTCACAGGTACATCGAATTCAAAACTTGAAAAAATTTTGACCCCAACAGGGACAGCAGAATCGAACTCTATTTTACCAGATTGATAATCTACAGAAAAATTTCCACTAACCTGTTCATTATTAAAATACATTATAACACTACCTAGTGCTGGTTTGCTGATAATCCTCTTATATTCGGTTTTGCCGCTTTTATACACTTTCCTTAATTGAAATACCTTGTCTACACTATTCCTAACACCTATCAATTCTCTTTCTGCCCTATAATCTGACCAGTCTTTGAACCTAAACCCCACAGCTTTACCACGTCTTGCCCTAAAAAATGCAATGAGCTTTTCCATTTCCTCAGCTGTTTTTAGCATATAGGAAATGCTATATCTCATCCTTGAGAACATGCTACTAATGCTCCTATACTCCTTTCCATTTACTGTAGTATTGACATTAGTAATGTATTGTGGTCCCCCAGTAGCTCCATAGGATATATCACTGGGAAATCTTACATCGTCAAAATCCTGCATATACACTTTCTTGTAAGGCTATTATAATATGAGTATCAGACTTATCCCATATTCGGAAGTCATATAGTCCAATTACTAAAAGGAGGAGAAGGGAAAAAATACTAATCCCTTTAGCTTAACAAGCAATGAACGTGTAACTTTACCATCGTTATGATTGCCATCAACTTTCTGTTTTTCTCTTGGGCAGTTTTGGCTTATAGGAATCGATAAATTCTATTGCTTCTTCTAATCCTATATCGATTTTATCAATGCTTTTTAGAGCAAAAAACTTTTTGTTGCATTCTAAATATAGACCATACTTGCCTATCTTTACTAAAATATCATGTTTTATTGTTGGATGTTTTCCCAGTGTTTTTGGTATGTTCAGCAAACTCATCGCTAACTCCAAATTTACATTATCAGGAGAAATCTTAGAAGGTAACGATACCCTTTTTGGTTTACCATTTTCTTCCTTTTCCAGATAAAATCCATAAGGTCCTTTTTTTAACAGAATTTCTACTTTTGTATTACTATCAACCCCAATTACCTGCACATTTTTCTCAGTAGTTTCTGACATTTCTTCTTCAAATAAGGCTTGCTTATAATTGCACTCTGGATAATTTAAGCAACCCAGGAAAGCTCCAAACTTACCCGTCTTTAACCCTAATTGTCCATTTTTACACTTTGGACATTTTCGTAATTGCTCTATGCCTTTAGAATCATTGCTTTTAAATATGGAATCAAGCAATAGATTTTCTACTTCGTTCATAACATCAGTATTTTGTATTTCCATCACTTTATCAGAGATATCTTTAAATGGTGACCAGAAATTTGATAATACTGACTTCCAGCCCCTTTTACCATTTGCTATAGCATCCAAATCATCTTCCAGATTTGCAGTAAAGTCGTAATCTATGTAGTTGTGAAAAAATTTATTGAGAAAAGCATCAACCAACCTTCCCCTTGCTTCAGGAAAAAATTTTTTTTGAGTAATTTTGGTATAACTTCTATCAATCAGAATAGACAAAATGATAGGATAAGTGGAAGGTCTTCCTATGCCCAGCTCCTCCATTTTCTTCACAAGACTTGCTTCTGTGTATCTAGGGGGAGGCTGTGTAAAATGTTGTTTTGGTTCTATCTTTTTTAACTGTACCTTCTCTCCCTCATTCAGCTTTGGTATCCTCTCTTTATCCTTTTTTTCTTCGCTATCGCTGCCTTCTTTATAAATTTTATAGAAACCATCAAAAATCAATGTCGAACCTGTTGCTTTAAATATATTTTTATTGTCACTGGAAGATATATCCACTGAAACGGATTCCAGCTTTGCACTAGCCATTTGACTCGCTATAGCTCTTTTCCATATCAATTCATATAATCTATACTGATCGTTATCCAGAAAAGCCTTTGCTTGATCAATAGGAATAGCAAAATCAGTTGGTCTAATCGCTTCATGTGCCTCTTGTGCATTCTTGGACTTAGATTTATATATAATTGGCTTGGGTGGTAAATAATCTATGCCATAGGTATTTTTTATATGTCGTACAATATCCTTTAATACTTCCTGAGATACATTGATGCTATCGGTTCGCATATAGGTGATTAGACCTTTTAACTCTCCTTTAATTTGAACACCTTCATATAGTTTTTGAGCAATCTGCATTATCTTCTTTGCAGAAAAGTTCAACTTCCTAGAAGCTTCTTGTATTAATGTAGATGTTATAAATGGAGGAGTTGGATTTTTCCTAATTTCTTTTTTCTTTATGGAATCAATGCTATATTCTAAATTCTTGACATTTTTGACTACTTCCTCAGCTTGCTTGCTATTTGCTATACTAAATTTTTCTAGTTTTTTTCCTTGATATACAGATAGTTGGGCATTTAAAGCCTCTTTATTTTGATTAAGAAATATACTGTCTATTGACCAATATTCTTGCTCTATAAACTTATCAATCTCATTCTCTCTCTGGCAAAGTAGTTTTAAAGCTACTGACTGTACTCTACCTGCAGACCTACTGCCTGGCAATTTTCTCCATAGAACAGGCGATAAAGTGAACCCCACTAAGTAGTCCAATGCCTGCCGTGCCTGTTGAGCCTGTATCAAATCTTGATCCAATTCACGAGGATTCTGCATAGCTTTTAAAACAGCATTTTTGGTAATTTCATGAAAAACTATTCGCTTTACAGGCACATCATTTTTCAATACTCGTTTACCCTTCATTACTTCTAAAATGTGCCAAGATATAGCTTCTCCTTCTCTATCTGGATCGGTTGCTAGAAAAATTGCTTCTGCTTTTTTAAAACTTTCAGATAATGCTCCAATCCTATCTTTTGATTTACTTATTACCTTATATTTTATTTTAAAATCATCATCAGGTTGTACAGCTCCTGCCTCAGATGGTAAACTCCTAACATGCCCATATGAAGAAATCACTTTAAAGTCCTTACCTAAATATTTTTCTAAAGTTTTTGCTTTTGCAGGAGATTCAACTATAAGTAATTTCATTATGTGTAAAGCTTACATTTTTATTAACAACATGCCAGTTTGCATATTTATAATCAACATACAATATTTATTGAGAAAGGTAATAGGGGGGTCAAATAGTTTGTAATGCTAATTCAACACTACAAACACTCAACGTATTTAGAGATAGTATGCGAATAATATCCCTCATTGTAGTAAAAAGTTGTTAATGGATAAAAGAAACTATTTAGAGTACTTTCTTGAGATGCTAATTGCAGAGAGAGGGGCAACCAAAAACACTATATTATCTTACAAAAAAGATATTGAAGATTTGTATTATTATTTCACAAAATTTGATATCGAATTAAATAAAGTTACCCATGATATGCTAGTGAATTTTATAGCTGAATTAAGTAAAAAAAAACTAAATGCCAAAACCATAAGTAGAAAAATATCCACTTATCGACAGTTTTTTTCATTTTTAATTTCTGATGGGTTTATAAATAACAATCCTGCCTCAAATTTAATAATGCCAAAGAAACCACAGTCTTTACCAAAGGCATTATCCACAAATGTTTTGAATAAATTAATTGAAGCATCCATGTTAGACAATAGCAAAGAGGGAATTAGGTCTCATGCAATGCTTGAAATTTTATACTCTACAGGAATGAGAATATCAGAACTGGTGACATTAGAGATGAGATCGTTGGAAAGTTTTTCTTATGAAACTGATGTAAATTTTTTAATAATTAAAGGAAAGGGTAATAAAGAGAGGGCTGTCATATTAAATCAAGCTGCTAGTATTGCATTGAAAAAACACTTGAAAAACAGGGAAGAATTTTTAAAATCCGGTGATAAATCAAATTGGCTTTTTCCATCGTATACTAAGGATGGAAAAATTTTTCATATTACACGTCAAAGATTTGGTCAAATTTTAAAAGAATTAGCTAAATCTGCAGGGATAGATAGCAATATCGTGTCTCCACATAAAATCAGGCACTCTTTTGCAACACACATGTTGGAAAATGGAGCTAATCTAAGGATAGTACAGGAACTGTTAGGGCATTCGGATATATCATCTACGCAGATATACACTAAAATTTCAGATGCAAAAACAAAAAAACTACTTCTTAGTAAGCATCCTCTTGCTAATAAAGGGATTGATGAAAAGAAGAAATAATGGTAGTTATTTGATAATCTTTTAACTTTGTGCTTATAGTTATTCAGGGTTTAAAAAACGAATGGGAGCTTGTTATTGGCTTGGAAATACATGCTCAACTAAAGTCAGAAAGCAAGTTATTTTCAAGTTCTTCAACAGATTTTGGAAAGGAGCAGAATGAGCAAGTATCCTACGTAGATGGAGCTATGCCTGGCATGTTACCTGTTACAAATAAAAAGTGTATAGAGTTGGCAGTAAGGGCAGGACTTATCGTTAATGCTAAGATAAATAAGTTTTTTATGTTTGATAGAAAAAATTATTTTTATCCTGATCTACCACAGGGATATCAAATATCTCAATTTTTTTATCCCATAGTTACCGATGGAAGCATTGATATTATCAATGGTAAAGGAAAGAAAAAAACAATTTATATAAACCGCATTCACATTGAACAGGATGCTGGAAAGAGCATTCATGACCAAAGCCCAACTGAAACATTCATTGATTTAAACAGAGCAGGAGTACCACTAATTGAAATCGTAACAAACCCTGATTTTAACGATATTAGCGAAGTTGAGCAATTCATGAGAAAGTTGAAGAGTATGCTAAAATATGCAGAAGTTTGCGATGGGGATTTAGAAAAAGGTTCTATGCGGTGTGATGCAAATGTTTCTGTAAGGAAAAAAGGAACTGAAAAATTAGGCACTAGGGTGGAAGTAAAAAACTTAAACTCCTTTAAAAACATCGTAAAAGCAATTACTTGTGAGGCAAATAGACAGGTAAACTTGCTTGAAGATGGACAAGAGCTAGTGCAAGAAACAAGGTTATATGATGCAGATATGGATAAAACAAAGTCTATGCGTAGAAAGGAAGAAGCACAGGATTATAGATATTTTCCAGACCCTGATTTATTGCCCTTGAGGATTTCTTCTGAATTTATAGAAGAGGTTAGAAGACAGTTGCCTGAGCTTCCTGATCAAAAAAAGGCAAGATACTTGAAAGACTTTGATATAACTCCATATGATGCGGATGTCATTACAGCAGAGAAAAATGTTGCAGAATTTTTTGAATATATAGCTACAAAAATCAATCCTAAACTTACTACAAATTGGATATGTGTAGAACTTTTTGGTAGACTCAATAAAAAAGGAATTTCTTTTGACGATCTTCCTATTAGTATTGAAAACTTTGTCTCTCTTTTACAGCTGATAGAATCCAATCATATATCAGGCAAAATCGGCAAAGAAGTTTTAGATAAGATGTTTAAAAATGATGAAGATCCAAAATCTATCGTCAAAAAGCATAATTTGATACAGATATCAGATACTACTGAAATAGAAAAATACATAGAAGAAATTTTGGATGCTAATCCAGAAAAGGTAAAAGAATTTAAAGAAGGAAAAGATAAGCTATTTGGGTTTTTTGTGGG
>CAZJPD010000033.1:0-8881 GCA_964547795.1 uncultured Candidatus Midichloriaceae bacterium
GAGAAAACTAAAAAAAATACTGAACAGGTTTTAAGTAAACAAGAGTTTGTTCCTGATAATCTATATTTCATTCAAGAACAACAAGAAAATAGCTATAAAAACAAAGATTATGATTATGCTGAAGCCGTATTACATTTACTGCCAGAATATAGAAAGTCAGTGTTATTTGGAAATTCATCACTGAAACAGTTACAGGAGATTAAAGATATATTAACATTTTCTAAGCCAAATATGAATGATGACAAAATGGCTACTGTAATTGAAGAAATAGATATACTGGCAAAAGTAGAGTTAGCTAAAAGGGGAATAATATAAAATGATTTTTTTAAATTTATTATCTAAAGTTTTACCTCTTTATGTAATAGCAATACAAGGCTATATAGCTGGCAAATTGCATGAAATAGATACAAAGTCGCTTAGCAAATTAATGTTTCATTTTATACTGCCGGTAATATTCTTTGATGTTGCTCTAAATACAAAAATGGAACTAAAATATGGACTGCTACCAATAGTGTATTTTTCATTTTCATCCATTTTAATGACAGCCTCTCTACATGTAGGATTGAAATTCTTTAACGATGGCAGGGAAAGGGTCATTAGCTATGCTGCAGGCAGTGTCAATACAAGCAGTTTAGGGCTTTCCATTGTAGTGATAATTTTTGATGATGAATACATAAGAATTTTCATGTTATCCACAATTGGATTTGTTTTATATGTCTATACAATAGGGAGTTATACGATATCACGTAACATAGATTCATGGAAAAAAAGACTTCTCAATATTCTAAAAATGCCTCCTATCTATACTTTTGTTATAGGGTTAGTAGCAAATTTCAGTGATATCCGATTATTCGATGGATTTAGTAATTTATTTTCACAAATGAGGGCAACCTATTTAGTACTCGGTATGCTAGTATTTGGACTAAGTTTAAGTAAAATGAAATTTGATGCTGGAAGAATTTTTATAACTCTTATTGTTTTATTAAAAACAGTGATATCACCATTATTCTATTTGATATTTATTTTGTTAGATAAGTTTGTTCTGCATATTTATAGCAATGAGATGCACAAAATATTTTTCATTTTATCTGCACTTCCTCCTGGGATAGACTGTGTAGTGACATGCTCTTTATACAATGAACATCCAGAAAAAGCAGCTGTTGCTGTTTTAGTAAGCACATTAATTGCAACAATATATATACCATTTTTTTTACAATTTTTTTGATCATGCAGGGAATACTAAATTTAGATGATAATTACAAAGATAACCTTGATAATTTCATTGTATCTTACTCAAATTTTGAGGCATATAGTGCCATTTTAAATTGGGATAAATGGCAGAACAAAAGACTTCTTATCATAGGTTCTCCTAAGTCAGGTAAAACCTCGTTTGCTAAAATGTGGCAAAAGAATACTGGAGCTGTGTTTGTTAATAACAGCGAAAGTACAAAAAATATTGAATACAATGAAAGAATTATAATAGATAACATAGAAGATTTTTCAGAAGCTAGTTTAATCAATGTTATTAATTTTGCAAATGAAAAATCACTCCCACTTCTACTTATAGGGACAGAACATCCATCTTTTTCTCTCAAGGACTTAAATTCCAGAATCAAAGCTACTTATAAGGTAGTTATCAAAGAACCTAATGAAGAATTGTTAAGGCTATTAATAGTGAAATTGTTTAAACAAAAGCAAATAAAAATCTCAGAGGAGATAGTGAATTTTGCACTTTCTAACATAGAAAGGAGTTATGAATTTGCGTATGAAGCTGTTAATCTTATCGATAAATTATCAAAAATAACAAAAAGAAAAATCAGCTTTCTTTTTATTAAAGAAATATTTGCAAAACATTATAAAATCGACACTACATGATATAAATCGATATATATTAATGTCAGAAGGGCATGCATATAGGGAAATTTATTTTATAAATATGTCTATTTTTTAGCTTAATTTATGATGCGATACCCCTGTCACGGCTTTTTCCCTTTTTTCACTCTCTGCTTTACTTTGACCTTGTCGCCCTCCATTTTGAAGAACTTTTTTTACAGGGCAACCATCTTCCCTCTTATGTTTTGCTCTATGACTCGTTTGTCGTCCATGCACTTTACCTTGTTTATGTTTAGTAGCATGGGAAATTTTTGTATGTCTTTTATGTTTCTTCTCTTTAGTAGTTGCTGGCTCAGCTACATGGCCCTTCTTAATACTCTCTTTCTTTTGCAAAATAACAAGTGTTTGTCTTTGTTTGTCTTTATCGTGTGTAGTTTCTTTCTCAGCTTCCACTGATTTTTGCACTTCTACCTCCTGAACAGGCTCTTGCCTTTTTTCAACCAAAACATCAGTTCTGTCCTTTATATAGTCCTTTATACCTTGTATGCTAAACTTTTGCCAGAAAGATAAATTTTCATCAAATATATAACCAGTTGCTGCTCCTAATGTTGCTACAGTAGCTCCCGCATTCATAACTAAGGTTGCATACGTAACTCCTGATACCCCCCCAGCTATAAGCACAGGATGTGCTAATAATATCCCAGCTACTGCCCCTACAGCACCATAAACAGAAGCACATGTAAGCTTGTTCCAAGTTGGCAATATTTTTTTAAATGCGTCTTTACCTTTTGTACGCTTACTTGGTAAATTTCTTCAGGTCTCATGCTAGTTCCTTTACGTTCATCAAAAGCAACAAGCTGATTATGAGCAAATAATCCCCCTTGAAGTCCCCCATAAGCAGCCCCACATAAAACAGTACCTGCAAACATATTGAAGCCATGTGCTAAAGTACTCAAACCAACTGCTGTTGCTCCTGCTCCTAATGCAGTCAACGTTACCCCGACCAATTTCTTTACTGTGCTTTGCTCCTCGAATCCCTGCTTGAGCCCTTCTATTCCAAGATAAGTAGTGACTGCCCCTCCAGCTGTTAAGTGCCCTATGCTTCCTGGAGAAATCAGCCCTGTAGCAGTGCATAAGGCTGCAGCAACAGGAATAGAATTAACACCTGCTTCTAAGCTGCCAGCTCCTGTAGAAATTGCTATTGCACCTAATTCTGCAAGCTTATCTCCTAATTGGTTACTAATGTATCCCTGTTCTTTAAAATAGCCATCTTTTATGGCTACCAATGCACGATCACTAACTAATCCTGCAACTACACCTTCAGCTATTCCAGCTACAGGACCAGAAAAAGCATATCCAGTTGTGCCACCAATCACGCTAGAAAGCACAGCTGCCCCTAGTCTTTGGCATGCAAATCTATCAGCTCCTTCATCTTTGTTACAAGCACCATATTTGCTTCTACCAAATAATTGTAAATTCAGTTCATGCTGTTTTTGTTGTAAATCTTTTAACCCATCTGCTCCGATAGCATTTCTAAAATTGACATCTAGTAGTAGCGTTTCCTCATTAAATTTCATCTTTGTGCAATTAGCTTTTTCCATATTGCACATATTAAGAATAGCGTTTTCAACATTCATAAATTGCAGTTTTGCCTCACTGAAGTTACAGGCTATCATCTTAGCATTTTCTGCATTCACAAACTGCAATACAGCTTTACTAAGATCAGCTTGGTAAGCATCAACTTCCCTCATAACAGCATTTGTTAAATTGGCATTTCTCAAGTTAGTTTCATGTAATATAGCTTTGCTAACATCAAGCCTCTCTCCTTTTACTTTTTCCATCACTGCATGGGAAAAATCCGCTTGTTGTGCATGCACATCTCTCAAAGTAGCTTCCGTAAAGTTAGCAGATTGAGCATTAACCCTGTTCATAATAGCATTACTTAGATTTGCCAATTGCAATTGAGCCTCTCTGAGATCGGCTTCTGTTAAATTAGCTCCTTTGGCTTTGACCTCATTCAAAATAGCTTCTCTAAGATTTGCATACTCTAACTTAGTGCTCTCTAATGTTGCTTTTTCGAAATTTGTTTTTTCAGCACTAACTCTTTCCATTACAGTATTGGTCAAATCTGCATGAGAAAAATCACCACCATCTAATACTACTTCCTTAAGTCGTGCCTGCCTCATATTAACATACTGAGCATCCACATATCTCATGTTTACTTTTTCCAAATCAGCATGTCTTGCATCAGCTTTTTTTTTAAAACTGCTCCTTCTATATTAGAGCCTGTTAAATCTGCAGAATATAATAATGCTTCTTCAAAATTAGAGTTTACAAAGTTGCTATACATCATTCTAGTTCTTGGCATGAAAGCTCCGTTAAAATGAACGCTTTCGCCATTTGCTCCAATAAAATTTGAATCTGTTAATGTAGCACCTTCAAAAGAAGTATTACCTTTAAATTTTGCACTCTCAAAGCATGAACCTGTTAATTCTGCTTGATTAAAATTACAATTGCTAAATTGGACATTTGCAAAACTCACACCACTTAAATCCAAACCAGATAAATCTAAATCAGATAAGATGAGATCTTCTCCTGGTAAGGGAGAGAAATCAGCAATAGGAATTACCTCCTGTTCTTTACTACTTTGATTAACTTCTTGTATCTTCTTTTGATTCTCTGGTTTTTGAGCAATAAATTTACTGAAAGAAATCTTTTTTCCAGATTGACCTTGCTGTTTGTAATCCTCTAAATCTTGTTGTGTACACTTTAACAATATTTTTTTAGCTTCAGCTCTTTCCTATCTCTTGGAATATATATTGGATCAGTTTGAATACGGGGCGGAGTAATCCTGTATTCCTCATCAATTCTTGCAAATTCTTCTGCTAATTGTCCCTGATACTTTAATTGGATTCTCTCTTTACCTTTTTTTATTTTTTCTTCAAATTCTTTTTGACCACTTGTTGTACGTACAAAACTTGTTCCCCATTGAAGATAGCCCTGTTGTTTTCGTTCATTTGCTTCAAATGCCTTCACTTCTGCTTTACATTTTTTATCATTTGCCTTTTTTGCACGATTTTTTGCATCTTCTTTGTTAATTGGATCACTTTCAATTTCAGCTCCTAACGATGTTATGACTTTTGCATCATGACAATCTAAATGTAATGAATCTAATCTTGTGTCATGCTCATATCTATCTTTTTCATAGCGATTAAACGTGCAATTTTTAAGCTTAGTTCCTCTAAAATCAACTCCAGACAAATCGCAACCTTGAAAAGTTACTTTTTCAAAAAAGCAGTCTCTTAATGTAACATCCCTTAATGAGCCAAATATATCATTATCAACTAGTCTACTTCCTGATAAATCTGCCCCTGCTACATCGATATTTTCACGATCTTCAGAACCCCAGCCATGTTCAGTATCTAAACCTATTTATCCTCTAATTTCTGCAATCACCACATTATCTTGACCTAGCTTTCCCAGCTTTTGTAGCACTTGCCCACCTTCTAATTCTACATCTTGTCCTGATTTAATTTGTTCCAACCTTTTTTGTGATTCTTCAATTCTTGCTTGTAAATTTTGAATCTTTACCTGCGATTTTTTAATTTACTCTGATTTATAATTCTCTACAAATTCTTGCCCCAATCCCAATTGAGCTATTTGAGCTTCAATTTGTGGTGATGTACCTTGTACCACTTCTTCTTGTAAATTTTCTAGTTGTGATTTATTTTGTTGCAATTCCCTTTGAAAAATTGTTTCCCACCTCTGCCGTTGCGACTCATTTTGTTACACAACCTCTTCCCATCGTGCTTGCAAATATTCATTAAAATTGCCTTTTGCAGGGTCTTCTCCATTTTTATGCTTACTGACATAATCTTGCAAAAAGTGCAGATTGCCACTATTAGCAGAAATTTGAACAATTTTGACTTTAGACTCTAGCTTTTCTAGCTCTTTAACTAATCTTTCTGCAGTATCTCTAGTCATACCTATACCTATCACACACCTTTATGTCTAAACTATCATTATCTCTGTGATTAGACAATAATTATTATACTAAAAAACGTAAAAAAGAGGGGGGAAATAAGTAATGAAATCATATATCAACTTCAATCTTCTTCTTATTTTTATAAGAAACATATTTTCGTGATGCTGAGAGCAAAAAAGCTAAATTCCTTAATTATATAAAGACTCTCTATTTATTATGATAAACTGGATATTCTTCCTATCTTTCCTTCATATTACTGTTATATATTTGTTGTTAAAGTCAATATCTACACGACCTAAGCTTTAAAAATTTCATTATCTTTATTTCCATTTTTTCCATAATTTCAGCTTCTTCGTCTATTATATGATCATATTTAAACAGATGAAGTATTCCATGTATTAAAATATATGTGAAGTACTCTATAAATCTTTTCTCTTGTTGTAAACTTTCTTCCATGATTCTTGCATAGCTAATAGCAATATCTCCTAAAAAAGTACAGCTTTTGGATTTAACCATATTAAGAACTTCATTTATTGAATTTTTCAAAAATGGAAAAGATAAAACATTAGTTGGCTTATTTTTATTTCTGTATTCCTTATTCAAGTTGTACAAGCTTTTATCATCAGCTAATAATAATGAGACTTCAATAAAGTTTCTTATGTTATCATCACCTGTTACATGGGATATCACTGCCTCTGCTATTTTCTGACAATGCTGATGAATATTAACCCCCAAAGATGTCCATCCCGAAGATTTTATGGATATATCCAAAACTACTTTTCCTAAATAAGGTCGGGATGACGTGGGGGCAGAGTCTAGTTCAGCCATATACAATTAAAGCACATACCACTTTTTAACTACTTCAAGCCTTTATTAACTAAAAAGCGAGGCATATAGTAGCCTTTCTCATCTTTCTTTTCCGATAAAAAACATACAGGGTCATTAAAAATAAGAAAACAACCATTTTTAATATGATGTCATTTAGATTATAAAAAGTCAATATACATAAATATAGCATAAAGAAATGTTCATTCACTATGGATACGATAAGCCTCTTCTTTGTTATAGTCAATTACTTTTTTTGAATATAGTTGTAAATGGCTTCTATCGCCATTTGAGATATATTAGCATGTTTTTTAGAAATATTTTTTGCATTAAAAATCAGTTGTTTTCTATATTCTAAGTTCTGAAATAAATTAAGTAACTTGCTTTCAAAATCCTCAACTTTTTTTGCTATGCAGATGGCGTTTTCTTTGTCAAATTCTTCTACTATTTCTCTAAAATTTGAAAAATACGGTCCTATTATAATTGCTGCACCCAACTTAGCTGGCTCTAAAATGTTATGCCCACCAATATTTACTAAAGAACCACCGATAAATACAATTTCTGTGAAATGAAAAAAATTACCCAATATACCAAACCCAGCTACCAACAAAAGCTCATTACCTTCTTTGAAATCATTAATATCTTGGATGAAATCTAGTTGATAGCGTTGAGCACTTGCTTTTATTTCTTCTATCCTGTTAGGATGTCGTGGTATAATGATTGTGAATAAATCGGGTATTTGCTTTTTGACTCTCTTATGTGCTTCAAAAATTATCTTTTCTTCTCCACTATGTGTACTTGCTGCTATAAAAACACTCTTATTTTTTAACTTTTCTTTAAGAAGATTAATGTATTTAGTAGAGTAAGTTAAAGTAGGAGCAGAATACTTGAAATTACCTATAAATTTTAAATTATTTTGGGTGAAATTAGCAAATCTGCTATAATCTAATTCGCTTGCTGAAAATATTAATAAAAACTTTTCTAATAGCTTGCTGATAAATTTCTTATATCTCTTCCACCTCCTGTATGAAGCATCTGAAAACCTGCCATTGAATAACAGTATTGGTATATTTTTTACGGTTTGATTAATAATATTGGGCCAGAATTCCGATTCAATGAATACTGCTACTTTGGGATTCCAGTGCCTTAGAAACCTATTTATAATGAAGCTAATGTCCAAAGGTAAAAACTGATGAGTTGTGTTTTTAATCTTACTAGATTCCAAAATACCTGCAGAAGTCTGTGTAATTGTTGTAACTAGACAATGCAAATCTGATCGCTCACTGACTATTTTTTTAACTAAAGGAATAACAATATTTACCTCGCCAACGCTTGCTGCATGAAACCATATTACTTGCTTATTTGGAACTTTACTCTGTTGAATCGTAAATTTATGTAGCACACTTGTAATGCTTTCCTTTTTTTGGAACAACCTGAATAGCATGTACACACTAATTATTGGAAGCAAAAGAATACTTAAAATTCTGTATAGGAACATAAGTGATTGATAACTATAAACTACACTTTTCATCCAACACTTTCATTTGTCGCAACATCAATTTTTCCAATTTTTCATCGTCTTTTTCTTTAAAGTAGTTTGGAGTTGAAATATTTACAAGGATTTTTGCAAAAGGTAACGGTATCGCAAGCCTATCCCAAGTATTCAGAGCTTTCATTTTAGTCGATGAAAAAGAAACGCAGATAATTGGAACATTAAATTTCGCAGCAATACTTGTAACAATACTATTAATTTTGTACCCCGGTCCTCTCGGACCATCTGGAGTAATTACTATACTATATTTCTGTATACTTTTTATGATATCTTTAGTTGCCGATACACTGCCTCTATGTGTAGAGCCTCTAATGCTTTTATGTCCATATAAACCTACGAATTTATCTATATCCCCGCCATCATTATGTAAAGAAGTTAGAACTTTGAAACTCCCATATCTTTTCATAATTTTTGGAAAAACCAATATCCTTCCATGCCATAATATGATAAAACATACTTTTTTTGATGTTAGAATATTTTCCGCAGCATTATCAATTTCAACTCGAATCTTAGATGTCAGAAATACTACTTGTAAATACAGTTGAATTATTTTTGCTATAAAAAACACTACTATGTCTAGCTTTAATAAATTCTTAAAAAACTTTTTTGTATACTTCATCTGCTTATCTTTTCTAAATATCTTGCCAATAAATCAACTTCAACATTTACCAATGAACCAACTTGTA
>CAZJPD010000034.1:0-8756 GCA_964547795.1 uncultured Candidatus Midichloriaceae bacterium
AGAGAAAAAGCTAGTGATCTTTGTCGATGAATTAGATAGGTGTAAACCTACATTTGCTATAAGTGTATTAGAAAGGGTTAAACACCTGTTTAATATAGAAAATATCGTTTGGGTATTTTCTATAAACAAAGCACAGTTAATAATGAATATAAGGCATTTTTATGGAGAGATCGATGCAGGGCAGTATCTTCAACGATTTTTTGATTTTGAATTACAACTACCATATAAATCAGCTGGCTTCTTTGAACAAATAATAGAGTAATATATAAAGCAAAAAAAAGAAAGTGAAGCAGACCATATTTTAGCACCTTATTGCAAAAACAGCAATTCTGAAAGAGTATTAAAACAATGGCTAAACTTTTATTTTGTATGAATTGCACTCCAAGAGATGTAGTGAGAGTATGCAACTACTTAGATACTATGAGAAGAGAAATAAAAAAAGAAGGGAAGAGAGGTTCGTGTGATGATTATTATAAAGTACCTGATGAGGAGTTTAAGAAATTAGTAAATTACTATTACCTTAATTTATTTTTAGTACCTACTGTTTTAGCGGTGAAGCATCCGGAATTATACAAGGAGTTAAAAAACAATACACAATTGGAAAAAAGACCCTAAAAAATGTATAGAAGACTATATAGAGGTGTTTCTTCAGGACGAAGTAATAAAAAGAAAAGACTGCCAGGAAGTACCTTGTGCATTTCATAGTGATGTCCTATGTGGTATATTATGAGTACAATGGCTGTATCCATGATTTTTCACAAGTTCCCTCTAACGATTTTCTTGATCGAATTGAGTCTAGATATAAGGAGCTGGGGGAGAAGGTGCAAAATTTTAAGCAGCATATCCCCAAAGATAAATTACAGCTTTTTCATGATGGTAATAATTCTTTGCTAGTAGTACGTATTTTAGAAGAGAGTCAGCTAGTCTATCAAACCGCACTCAAATGTTGCTGTATTTTTCAAAATAATATGGAGCTTTAGGTATTAAGGGGGTTTTGCGATTAATAAACAATGAGGTTAGTATCGTTTGTAGTAAATTAATTTTGATAAAACAATTAGTATTTGGTATTAGTTGTGTACTAGGTAAACACGGAAATACACTTTTCTCTTTTAAATGCAGCCTACATGATATTAACTATAGCTTATGGGGTAGGTCAGCTTATAGACAATAATGAGAGGAAAGCTTGTAAAAGTAACAGGATCATTGCTTTATATCGTTTAGTGACTATAATTTATGCCTGATATCTTTTGGGAGGCTATGGATGCGATTACTAATAATAGGTGATTTAAAAGGACACATGATCAGTGCTGCTAAAATAGCAAAGGAAAATAAAGCTAAGGTTCTGCATGCTATAGATATAACATCAGCAATGACTATTTTAAGGAGTGGAAAAAATATAGAACTGATTATGATAGACTCAGAAATGAGTGTTTCTGAACTAAAAACTGTACTAGGAAATGAGCATTTTTCCATCCCTATTGTAGCCTGTGGAGTATTAGGTGATCACAAACGTGCTGTGGAAAGTATAAAAGAAGGTGCTATTGAATATGTCCCTCTACCCCCCAATAAAGAAGCTATAGCTGCTCTGTTTACAGTGATATCAAATAATATTAATAAAAATGAAGATATAATCTATCTATCGCCTGCCTTTTCTAAAGTAATCAGTCTAGCTAAGCAGATTGCCCCTTCTATTGCTAATGTGTTAATATCGGGTCAATCAGGGGTAGGAAAAGAGGTAATAGCAAAGCTTATTCATCAAAATAGCGATAGAGCAGATAAAGAGTTAGTATCTATAAATTGTGCCGCAATTCCTGAAAATTTACTGGAATCAGAAATGTTTGGTCATGAAAAAGGAGCATTTACAGGAGCTGTTGAAAGAAGAGTAGGTAAATTTGAGGAGGCAAATCATAGTACGTTGTTTTTGGACGAAATTAGTGAAATGGATTTGAAGCTTCAAGCAAAATTATTAAGAGCTATTCAGGAAAAAGAAATCCTAAGAGTTGGAGGGAATAGAGCAATTAAACTAAATATCAGAATTATAGCTACATCTAATAGAAATTTAATGTCAGAAGTAAAGAAAGGCAATTTCAGAGAAGACTTGTTTTATAGACTGAATGTTATTCATATAAAAGTACCTCCACTTTCGGAAAGAACTGAAGACATAAAGCCACTTACTAATCATTTTATAAAAAAGTATTGTGAGATCAACAAGGTTGAACTTAAAACAATATCTGATTCTGCAGTTGCAAAGCTGAAACTTCACACATGGTCAGGTAATGTTAGGGAATTAGAGAATACAATACACAGAGCTGTATTAGTTACAAAATCCAAACAAATTGAAGAACAATGTTTACAATTTATCGAAGAAAATGATGAGAATAACGAAATTGAGGTATTAGAGACAGTTGAAAGAAGAGTGATCAATAAGGCTTTAACTAAATATAACAAAAATTATGACCTGGTTGCAAAAGTTTTGGGGATATCCATAAACACCTTACGGGACAAATTAAAACAATATGGGACTGCTCATAAGGCATAAATCCTAATGTATATACATTATTGTATCCATATATTTTCGTCATTGCAAGCCTACAACCCATGTCTCCGTCATTGCGAGCCTGTGTAACAGGCGTGGCAATCCACCCTCCTGCCCTGTCATTGCGAACTCACAGAGTGAGTGTGGCAATCTCTGGATCACCACAGTCGCTATCGCTCCCTCGTGATGACGGGGGTAAGAAGTTGCAACTTCGTGATGACGGGAATTGTGAGGGCTTTTTATGTCTCAACCTTTCTTGCTTTTGCTATACCCTACAGAAAATTTTTCAATGACTTGATTTTTATGTCTTGACATGATATGTGGAGGTGGTATTTATTGGATGTAAGCTATAAATAAAGGAGGAAATATATAGTTGCTACTAAATTACAAAAATACGAGGCAAGGAAAATCTATAAAGCAAACCACGAGGTTGCTAAAAATGATAAGATTGGCTCTTACGTATGGGATATGAAACAAGCTGGTGTTACTACTGATGCTAATGTTGTAACGTTTTTACAAACCAATTTCCCGAAATCTAAGGAGTGGAAATTGGGTGTTAATCTGCAAATTGACGAGCAGTTAAAGGTTGTTAATGGGACTCTTGCATCGCCTTTGACAAAATGCTCAACTACTGCATTGATTCAGAAGTGTAATCCTAATGCCCTTCCTACAGGGAAAGATACTGACTTATTAGCAAATTTCGTGGCAGAGGCTTATGAGATTAAGGTTGATAATGGTACTGAACTAACAGCTGCTCAATTAACAACTGAGAATTTAATTCTTAATACAGAAAAGAAATATACTGTGCAACTAAAAATAGCAAACAGTGGTAAGGCTGTCAAAGGTGCTATTGCGAATTAGGATACTGCTAAGGCTCTAACTGCAATAGAAGCATTTGGTAATGTGATAGTTGATAAAGATGGTGAGATACAGGAGGTTATGGGAGAAGAAACAGATAAGAAAAAGCTAAGTACTATTGCTGTAGGTGCTACTAATGCTGATCATTATGCTACTACAAGGTCTGGTTGTGATGATTTTAGTAATGATATAGTTAAGTGTGGATATGTGATAGGAATAGGAGTATGGAATTACTTAGGTGCAGAAACAAATGAAACATTAGCACTTGCAGGAGCGGCACGAATCCATGATTATTTAGAAAGTGTGGCTATAGTTGAAGCAGCTCAGGCTACTGCTGATAAGGCTATCAATGCAGTAGCGGATTCAAGAATTCCTAATGCTTTTGATGAGATAGGTAAGGTTCATAAAGCTGGAGATACAACTGCATGTATAATCACTAAGACTGCCACAATTAAAACTGAAAGTGATAGAGTAGCAAATGCTGATGGAAATGGTTGTAAATATAAAGCTGATGATGTAAAAGACGATTATGCTGGTGCTACTGATGCGGAAAAAGCTGCTAAGGCAAAAGTAATGACAAGTGCTTATAGCATGGCAGGTGATGAATACTTCACTAGCAAGATAGGAACAAAAGTTGCAGACACAATCATTGCTCGCACTACGGGTGAGATTGTCGGTTATGACAATGCTATTGGTAATCACACAATCCTAGCCAACCAACCTGCGTTGCTCAAAAAAATCGTCCTGAACTATGAGGCTGATGTTGTTCAGCAAAATGGTGAGTGGGTGAATTCCCCCAGCTTTGACACTCCTGAGAAGCAAGCATTTGCAATGGAATATAATCTTTTAGCAAAAAATTTATGTGGTTCGCAATCAGGTAAAGAAAGTGACTTTTCTGGTGTACAGGAGGTAGGAAAATGCATAACAGCTTACTATGCGTATGTTGGTGCAGTTACAACAGCATGTACTACTCAAGCTGAGGAAATAAGTCCTGATTGTGCAGCTGGTTTTGCTGGAAAGTTAATAGCTGCGTATGGTGGTCAATTTGATAATGAAGGTATCCCTCACTTAAATGCTGCTGATGAAGCTCAAGGAAATGCTCACTATGAATTATAATTTTTAATTAATTAGGAAAATACTATGACAAACAATATAAACAAAATTCTTTTAACAACTGCTTTAGCCATTGGTTCTTTGAGTTTAGCTGTTGCTGATGGTGGTACATCAACAAGCTCAACAGGTGGCTTTTATGGTAAAATTGAAGCAGGTGGGGCGGTGTCTACAAAATTAAGTAGTCAAAGCTTCAAGTTTACAAAATCAAAAACAGATACTGGTCCTGCCTTTGGTGTAGAAGCTGGGTATAAACTTGATAATAACTTGAGAGTAGGTTTAAATCTTGGGTATCAGCAAAATGATGTTTCTTCATATACTCAAGTAGCTAAGAGTGAAATTCCTGAGCTTAATTTCAAAATAGGAAAGTTGAAGTTGGATACTGCTATATTTAACGTTTACTATGATATTGAAAACAGTAGCAAGTTTACACCTTATTTTACAGTGGGATTTGGTGCTTCGAGAAATAAGGTTGATAAGTCTAGTGTGGGAGGTACAACAAGAGAGGGGGGGGGGGGTATACATGGATTACCTGATATACTCACACCATTTTCTGTTGACTACAAAAGCAACTCCAAGAATAATTTTGCCTGGAATGTTGGCTTAGGTGGATTATACAAGATTAATCAATCAATTTCTTTAGATGTTGGTTATAAGTTTAAGGATTTGGGTAAAATCAGCACTTCTCTTACTAGTCCCGATGTTGATGGTGAAATTGTAGAATCTTTCAAGTTGGCTAAAAAATACACAGCGAAGCTTAGAGCTCACAACATAATGTTTGGTGTAATTTATAACCTCTAATTTTGCTAGGCTTGTTTAGTTGTTTTTATGGGGGGCAGAGGCAAGGCTTGAGGTTTTTGAAGCCTGGATGTAGAGTTGCCCTTTAAGAGGTCATATAATTTTCCATAAACTCCGTATCATTTGTGGTGATGCGGAGTTCTCCTTTTTTATCTTTTTATTTCATATATTATTTCTTTTTTTGGTTTCTTTAGTTTTTATTAATATTAAAAAATGGTTCTGTGGCGGAGAGAGAGGGATTCGAACCCTCGATACGAATAATCGTATACTTCCTTAGCAAGGAAGCACCTTCAACCACTCGGTCACCTCTCCTAAGAGGCTAGAAGTTTAAACTAGCTATTTTAATTGAAAATAGCAATAAATCAATTATAGCAAAAGCAAGAAAGGTTGAGACATTTTATCTATTGCAAGTCCACACCCCACATTATCGTCATTGCGAGCCTGTGCAACAGGTGTAGCAATCCACCTTCCTACCCCTGTCATTGCGAACTCACAGAGTGAGTGTGGTAATCTCTGGATCACCACGATCGCTGTTGCGATCTCGTGATGATGGGGGTAAGAAGTTGCAACCTCGTGATGACAGGAATTGTGAGGGCTTTTTATGTCTCAACCTATTCTTGCTTTTGCTATAACAAAAACCCTTCTCGATATTAAGAGAGATTTATGTTAAAGTTAAAAAATAGCAGTTACTTTCAACTGGTGATCAACGACAATGAAACAGTGGTTTGATAAATTGAAAATTGGGTTAAATAAAACCTCTGTTAATTTAGGTACTAACTTGAAGAGAGTCTTTTCTTTAAATAGCCCTAGTCAGGAGCTCCTAGATGATTTAGAAGCTATTTTAATATTAAGTGACTTAGGTGTGGAATTTAGCACGCAAATTATTGAAGAATTATCAAAGAAAAGTTTCAGCCAAAAAATTACTAAAAAAATTGTAGCTGATTGTGTTACAGAACATATATATAAAATATTAGAGCCATATACTAAAACATTAAGTATTCCTCACAATAAGTTTCCTTATACAATATTATTTTCTGGAATAAATGGAAGTGGTAAAACAACCTCTCTAGGAAAAATAGCTTATAAGTTACAAAAATCTGGAAAAAAAGTTCTTATTGCTGCTGCTGATACTTTTAGGGCTTCAGCAACCGAACAGCTAGAAATATGGGCAAATAGAGCCAAATGTGATATTGTTACGGGTCTTCCAAATTCTGATCCTGCAAGTGTTACATATACAGCATTTACAAAAGCTAGAGATGAACAGTATGATGTATTGTTAATTGATACTGCTGGTAGAATGCATAACAAAGCTGATTTAATGAATGAACTACAAAAAATTAACAAGGTTTTAAAAAAATTAGACAGCTCATCTCCAAACTTAAACTTGTTGGTGCTTGATTCTACAATTGGGCAAATCACACTTAAACAAGTAGAAATTTTCAAAAATATTGTAGATATAAATGGGATTATTCTTACAAAATTAGATGGCACATCAAAAGCAGGGGTAATACTACCTATAGTACAAAAATTTAAATTACCCATCTATTATATAGGAATTGGAGAGGCTATAGATGATCTAAGCTCATTCTCTGCTAAAGAATTTGCAAAAGCAATTATACAATACGTATCGGCATAGGTATTGAAATAAAACCTCATTCATGAAATAAGTATATTGTAATAGTTTTTAACATTTTATTAATTTGAAAAGTGGATAGCAAAACCCCTGAGGCAAGAAGATATTTTAATCAAAAAATTGCAGATATTATTCCTATAGCTTGTCACTATAATGCAACCACATTGATTACTAAAAATGCAGATTTAATCCAAGTTATAGAGGTTCAGGGGTTCATACAAAAGGAGTTGTCTGATTCTGGTAAAGTTTTAAGAGATGAGGTGAGAAGGGCTATTAAGACCCATGTGCAAGATTCAGATGTAGCAATATATCTGCATATTACAAGGGATTATAAAAACATCATGCCTAAAGTATATGAAGGACCTGAACAAGTTGTAAAATTGATAGAAGGTGCATGGTGTAAAAAACACAAATGGGACTAGCAATTAACGAACACGCTCTATATCAGTATTATAAAACGGGGACCTAAAGTGGGGTTTTTTAATGTTGCCGATTTTTTAATCTCAATCTTTCCATTCGCATTGAAGCAGAGGTACGATAAACATTTTCAAGAGTCTGCAGAGGCTTTAAGTGAAATTACCAAAAATGTCAAAAACCATTTAAGCATATTTTCTTCAAAGATTCTTTCGGTAATCAAAGAAAATGAAAAATTTTATTCCGAACCTCTATCTTTTTACTATTATCTTACATACTTAGGAAAACAGAGGATTAAATTAGATAAATATGATTTTGGAGAATTATTGTCCGATTTTCAAATTAATGCTGATTTTAACACCCTTTCAGTAAAATATGATCAAACTACTAAATACGTTGCTATTTACACAATTGAGCTAGTAAGTGAGGTAGGAGTAGATTTACTAGATGCAATACTCCAATGCAATTCTCAGTTCATTATATCTGAATTCTTAACTTTTGTATCAGCAAAACAAGCTTTAAGTAAAGTAAAAAATTATAAAAATACTTTAAAAAGCGTAAAAAATATAGATATTGCGAAAGAGTTATACATCGATGAAGTTTTAAATTTTGACAAAGGTTTAGCAAATGACTTTTGTGCATCTCAAATAAACATAGCCCTTCATTCAGATGATTACAATGATTTACAAGGAAAAATAGAAGATATTTCTGAAAAATTTAGTAGCTTGGGATTAAAAATTGTCAGAGAAGATTTTAATCTACAGACAACTTTCTTTAGCAATCTACCTGGTAATACTTTCTATAATAATAGAGCAGGTTATCTACCAACATTATACACTGTTGCTTTTGGTATGATTCATTCAAAAAAAATGGGAAGTTATAATGGAAGCAAATGGGGCAGACCGGTAACTATACTAAAAACGCTCAGAGGGAGCTATTATAATTTTAATTTCCACTATAAGGACAATGGAAATACGATTATCATCGGTCCCGATGGAACAGGGAAAACAACTTTAACCCATTTTTTATTGGCACAATCTCTAAAGTTTGATGTGAATATAATATACATCGATCTTGAAGGAAGAAGTGAAAATTTTATTAACACAATAAATGGGAAAGTTGTTAAATTACTTAAAAATCAAAAATCCCCTATTCAAATAGACTTATTAAGTATTGATAATTATGAGGGAAACTCCGACTGGATGGCTGATTTGCTACTCAAAATTTGTGCAAAAGATGATTTGTATAGGTACAATAACAAAGATTACATAGCAAAATTTAAAAGCTTAGCAGGGAAATTAGCTGGTATGAAAGATTTTGATAAAAGAATGAATTACATGGAAAATTTTATAGAACAATTTGATGACCTTACGATAAAGACTAATTATAAAAGTTTTTTTAAATCTG
>CAZJPD010000035.1:0-5778 GCA_964547795.1 uncultured Candidatus Midichloriaceae bacterium
AAATAATCTGATTGACTCAACCTATACTTTTTCCTCTTCTACTATTTCATAAACTTCAAACCTGTCATTTACTTTAATATCAGTAAAATTTTCAAGTGATATACCACATTCGAACCCAGATTTTACTTCCTTAACATTGTCTTTAAACCTTTTTAGAGACAACAGCTTCCCATCGTGTATAACTACATTATCTCTAAGTAATCTAACATAGGCTTTTTTCTTTATTACACCTTCTGTTACCATACAACCTGCTACTTTATCATGCTTAGTTAAATTAATTACCTCTCTTATTTCAGCATATCCGATAATTTTTTCTTTTTGTACAGGGGGGGCTAAACCACTTATTAAAGCTTTAATGTCATCGATGAGATCATAGATTATTGAGTAATATCTAATCTCTATGCCCAAGCTACTTGCCGTTCTTTTTGTTTTATTATCTGCTTTTATGTTAAAACCTAAAACTATAGCATTGGTTACTTTTGCAAATGATATATCTGATTCTATTATGCCCCCAACAGCTGAGTGAACTATTTTAATTTTCACTTCTTCGTTTGAAAGCCTTTGTAAGGCAGCAGTGATTGCTTCTAGTGATCCGTGAACATCAGCTTTGAGAATTATGCTTAAAGTCTTTAAATTGGTATTAGCTTGATTTTTTAGCAATATATCAAAAGATGGTTTATTCACATTTTCATTGATACTCTTATTTTTTTTATATGCTTGAAATTCAACAATTTTTTTTGCTAACTTTTCATTTTCCACTACCACAAACTTTTCACCTGCTTCAGGAGCTTGGTCTATTCCCAAAATTTCTACAGGAGTTGAAGGAATCGCAGTTGTAACCTTGTTACCTTTATCATCAATCAATGCTCGCACCTTAAAATACCTATCACGAATTACAGTTATATCTCCTATTTTTAAAGTACCTCTTTGCACAAGTAATGTGGCTAATACCCCCTTCATTTTATCTACCTTAGACTCTATTACTACCCCATCCACCCTTCCTGTACGATTTGCTTTTAAATCAAGCATCTCAGCTTGAATTAAAATAGCTTCTTCTAGTGCGACTAATCCTTTTTTCTCTTGTGCAGAAACAGGTATTACCATAACTTCTCCCCCTATATCTTCAGGTATTAGCCCATGAGCAGATAAGGAATTCTTGACTCTGTTTACATTAGCTTCCAGTTTATCTATTTTATTGATAGCTACAATTATAGGAACTTCTGCAACTTTTGCGTGATTTATTGCTTCTATTGTTTGCTCCTTAATCCCATCATCTGCTGCAACAACAATTACAACTATATCTGTAATTTTTGCACCCCTCATTCTCATAGCAGTAAATGCTTCATGTCCAGGAGTATCTAGAAATGTTATGGAATGACCTTGACTCAGAGAAATTTTATATGCTCCAATGTGCTGAGTGATCCCCCCATGTTCTTCTTTAACAACATCAGTTGAACGTAAAGCATCAAGTAAAGAAGTTTTTCCATGGTCTACATGCCCCATTATAGTGACAACAGGAGCTCTAGGTTCTAATGAGCCACTCTCTTCTTCTTGTAAAAAACTTTTTTCAATCTCTGCATCTGTTACTCTTATAGGTGTGTGTCCTAATTCTTGTACAACTAATTCTGCAGTATCGGCATCAATATACTGATTAGCAGTTGCAGTGACACCAAACCCCATCAAAGTTTTTATTACTAAAGTTACTTTTTCCGTCATTCTACTTGCAAGTTCCTGAACAGAAATTTGATCAGGTATTTTTACTTCTCTATAAATTTTTTCCTGTTTTTGCCCCTTTATATCTCTGTGCCTATTTTTAGATACTCTTTTGATAGTTCTAATTTTCGTCTTTATTACATCATCATCTTGTTCAAGTTTGAATACCTGGGTCAATGAAACCTTTTTCAAATCTTTTGTAGTATCTAAAATCTTTTTCTTTTTATTAATTTTTTGCTCTTCATCATCTATAACCTTTTGCGTTTTTATGGACTTTTTGGCATCTTCCTTACGTCTATCTGGGAATTTAGTAGCTTCTCCAGTATCTTCTTTTGTCCTTCCTGTAATTTGAGAAGTCTCTTTCTTATCTATGCAATCAAGGTTATTTATTTTATTATTATCATCAATACCAACCTCAGGTGTTGTATTGTGCAGGTTACTGTTCTCAATATCAGGCGTACTGTCTGTTACTTTTTCTTTGAGGTCTGCTAATGCTCCACTTTTTTCAGCTTGTAGCAAAGCATTTAGTCTACTTTCCCTTTCTTGACTTGTTAATTGACTATTATCCTTGTTTTGACTGGCATCTTTTGTAGATTTTGTTTTAGTGATAACCAACACAGTTCCTCTATTTTTGCTTGCTATAGAATTTCTGACCGGTAATTTGGTAGCATGCAGCTTTACCCCCAATTTCTTAGTACTTAACCCTAAGGTTTTTTGTCGTTTTTGATCTAATTTATCCTCAGTCATAAAAATTCGGCATTTAAATTCAACAATAGCAATTGCCATCATTATATGTCTTCAATCATATAAAATCAACTAGATATAAGATTTTCACCACTTGTAAGAATTTTGTTCTACAAATAGAAGCTCCATTTAGTTTCTTGTTTTTCGGGCAACATTAATAATGAGAGGTATAGCTTATCAGACAAAGGTTTGGGCATATTATTAATATATTTTCGTCATTGCGAGCCTACAGCAGTAGGCGTGGCAATCCCACCCTCCTGCCCTGTCATTGCGAACTCATAGAGTGAGTGTGGCAATCTCTGGATCACCACGATCGCTGTTGCGATCTCGTGATGACGAGAGTTGAGAGTTGTCATCTCGTGATGACGGAATAAAAAGGTTAAAATATCTATATCTTGGTGGTATATGCTATATTCTAATCTCCTCCATCCCCTTTCTATGATATGCCTCATCCCCTATATTTGATTCTTCTTCAAACCATTTTTTTATTCCTATTATTTGTATTGACATATTTCCTCTCAAATATATCATTTCCTTAAGTTTCTATGAAATATATTCACAAAAAAGCGGTTTGGACAATATCGTAAGGTTGCTTGTTGGAAAATTAGAAGAACTAAAAGCTACGGATATTAAAACTTTTGACCTCAGGGGGAAAAATTTGTTGTTTAATAACGCAGTGATAGCAACAGGCAGTTCATCTTGTCATGTAATAACTTTAGCTGATAAATTATCCGATTTACTTAAGCAAAAGTGTAATATTCTCACTAAAAGCGAAGGCTATCGCTCAGGTGAATGGATTTTAATAGATGCAGGAAGTATAGTTATTAATATATTCCAAGAAGAAATACGTAATAAATATAAATTAGAGGAGATATGGAATAATACAGCCTAGTTCATTTAGATAGTAGCTTTATTATCACGAAAAGATTTTTTATTAAGAATACAGAAAAAAAGGGAGGCTTTATTTGTTGTATTTCTGTTTCACTTTGTAGAGGTAATCCTCTTCGGCACTAGGGTTTTGTTGATTAGTATTATATATATCAATATAACTAGTATTACTAGTGTGGATATTATATACGTCAAGGGAAGTATAGTTCCATTAAAGAAATAACCAGCAATAGCAACACTCACAGTTACAAATAAATTTCTGAAAAATGCAATAACAGAGGAATTTGCCCCTCTTAACTTGCTATATAAAGACATAGCATCTGTAAACAGCATTGTGATAAGTAAAGCAAATCCTGCACTACACAGCATCATACTGAAGGTGATCAAAAGGGGAGTAACATAGAAATGGGCTGTTATGTTTAGCGAGATGCAACCTATAATCATTAGTATAAAACCTAATTTTCTAGTAAGTAAAATATTTGTATATTTTATGAGGTAATGATTTAAAAAGCAAAAAAGTCCAAAAACTGCCCATACTACCCCTTGATGAAAGCCATAAACCTTTTTCGCAACATGCAAGTATTTGATATATACTATGGGTGCTCCAACGGTGTACGTGATTAATGCACATACCATAAAGCCTAGAACACAGATATAGGCGACCATAGTTTTATCTGAAAGCAGAAGTAAATAACTCTTGAACATTTCTTTTAAATTATTTTTAAAATTTTTTGAAGATTTTGATACGTTGTTTATCTGTGATTTTGAGGTTTCTTGCATGCAAAGCATAATTAATATAATGATAGTAACAGTTGATATACTCAGAAGTAAAAAGTTAATTTGCCAGTTTATTAATACATTTAAGTAACCGCCTATAATGGGGGCAAGTGCTTTTGCGAATGTTAAAATACTATTGTTTATCCCTACAATCCGTTGGGCTTGTTGTTTGCTGTAAACATCAAAAAGCATTGCTACACATATCACAATAGGAGCAGAAGCCCCCACCCCCACTATAAATCTGAGGCATATAAGGCTGTATATATTAGTAGACAGCATGTTTCCAATACATCCGATAACGAGTAGTATTAACCCTGAGAGCAAGGTCTTTTTTCTTCCAAATAAATCCGATAAAGGACCTAAAAAAAATCCCCCTATGTTTACCCCTAATGAATAGCTACTGCTTATTAAGTGGAACATCCTGGGAGTAGTATGGAAAAAATCAAGCATATCCGGAAAGGATGGTGATATCAGGTCATTTTGTATATGACCAATAACAAAACAGGCAATCAATATTAGAAAAAATCCTTTCATGTAAGTAGTTTTAAAAACATTTTAAGGATTTCTGTAGTAGCAGAATTACTGGAAGTAAAGATAAATGTAAATTTAAAATAACTAATTAATTTTAATATAAGAACTTTTGATGTTATAATTTGGGGGTTTGTAAAGTAACTTCATGAAAATGAACGATAAAAGCTTAATAGACTATACTCTACTTATAAATGAATCAATGTATCATGTTATAAAAGAAACACTGAAAAAAGTGTCAAAACATGGGCTTTGTGGAAATCATCACTTTTATATAACTTACAAAACTAACTACAAAGGGGTGGAAATTCCAACATCATTAAAGATACAATATCCTGAAGAGATAACCATCGTAATACAACATAATTTTAAGGACTTAGCAGTATTTGATAAGTGTTTTCAAATTAGCCTAAGCTTTAGTGGCAAATACACAAGACTTGTGATTCCGTTTAAGGCTATTATTTCCTTTGCAGACCCTTCAGAGATGTTTGAGCTAGAATTTAAGCAGGAACTAAATTACCATGATGCTTCTTGTAAGCAAGGTACATTAGACAGAGATCAAATAGTACCACTAGGAAATACTGAAAGAGGCAATATAAATGATTCTTTATTAAATAATGTGATTTCCTTAGAAAAATTCCGTAAATCGACAAACAAGCCACTTTCTTCTAAGTGATAAGGTTATAGTTAATTAGCATAATAAACAGCTTAAATTTATCTTATATACTTAGATGATAAAAAAGATTAGGTTGTTAGTAAAGAGAGAGTGTTTTTAGTTTGATTAATTTGATAATAAGTTTTTTCCCAAAATCTATATATAGCCGATTTTTATTAATGATTTTGCTACCTATAATCATTATTCAAATGGTTACCATAATAATTTTTTATGAACGACATTGGGAAAATGTCTCGAATCACATGGAAAATTATTTAATTGCCGAAATTAAAACAATTATTAAATATTACACTAAATATTCGGTACAGAATTCAGTTCTAAAAGATTTAAACCAACTTGACCTCAAGATAACATTATTAGATCATCCCAATACTTATAAAAAAGTTACAGACAGTACACTTGAACACTTCCAGAAAAAGCTAAAAGCAAATCTCAATTATGCTTCCAAAGTA
>CAZJPD010000035.1:5788-8370 GCA_964547795.1 uncultured Candidatus Midichloriaceae bacterium
GTACATTATTTCAATCCTTCAGGAGCTAAAGAAATTAGATCACTGGGAATATCATTTTTAAAAATGCGTAAAAATATAGAAAGGCAGATAAAATACCGTACTGAATTGTTAGCCCATATTGCACATGATTTGAGGACTCCAATGACTAGAATAAAACTCAAGTTAGCATTATTAGAAAAATCCCAGGCTATAGAAAATATCAATAAAAATATTGATAAAATGGACGATATGATAAAAAGTTACCTTGATTTTGCAAAACAAGAAGGCAATGAGGAAAACAAAAAATATAATGTAATCCCAATAGTAAAAAATGTTGTCGATCTATTCAACGATAAAAGAATTACATTCAACACTGATAGCCGTGATACAGAAATGTATTTAAAGGGTAATGCTATAGAAAGAGCATTGAACAATATAATTGATAATGCACTTAAATACACTTCTACATTAGTAAATATAGATTTATTTACTAATAAGGAAAGGGTCTTAATACATATTGATGATGATGGGTCCGGAATTGCAGAAGAGAATTACAAAGGAGCATTTGAACCATTTAATAAATTATCTTCTCCTTATCAAGAAGGTCATGGACTAGGACTTGCTATTGCGAAAAATATAATTAATGCACATGGGGGTAAAGTTTTACTTGCCAAAAATCAATATGGTGGTTTAAGGGTTGTAGTAAAGTTGCCCAGATAGTTTGTTGATGCGAAATGAAAGGAAGTTATTACTATGTATAATGGATGGATGGGGTTATTCTACAAAAAAAGAGAATAATGCAATATATCTTGCAAAAACACCCTATATAGATGGTTTATGGAAAAATCATCCACATAGCCTTATTAAAGCAAGTGGAGAAAGCGTAGGTTTACCAAAAGGTCAAATGGGCAATTCTAAAGTTGGGCATATGACCATAGGAGCAGGTAGAGTAATATTGCAAGACCTTTTAAGGCTTAATGAACTTACTCGAAATCGAGAAAAGCTAAGCAACAACCCTGCTTTAATCAAGTTAATTAATGCTAGTAAGAACAAAGTTTGTCATATATTAGGTCTGATTTCAGATGGTGGTGTGCATTCGCATATAGACCATATCATTAATTTAGCAAAATTTTTATTGAGTAATGGAATAAAAGTAAATTTACATGCTTTTACCGATGGTAGGGATGTCTTCCCTAAAACTACAATGAAGTATATACGAAAAATATTAGATAATAGACTTAATATAGTGTCTATTGCTGGGCGATATTATGCAATGGATAGAGATAAAAGATGGGACAGAACAGAGTTAGCATATAATGCTATTATAGCAAAAAGTAAACAGACTTTTTATGATGTAAAACACTATATAAGTCAAAATTATAGTAATGGTCATACCGATGAGTTTATTATGCCAGCTCATCATGAAGAATATCACGGATTTCAAGATGGAGATTCCTTGCTCATAGCCAACTTTAGAGCAGATAGGATCAGACAACTGGCAAAAGCTATTCTGATAAGCGATTTTAGCCACTTTAAAAGAAAAGAAATCAATTTTTCCTGTGCTGTAGGAACGATTAAATATTTTGGTAGCTTATCTAAAGTGATGGATGCAATTATGCAACAAGAGGGTATAACCAACGATATAGGAGAATTATTATCAAATAAAAAATTAAAACAGTTGAGAATAGCAGAAACAGAAAAATATGCTCATGTTACTTATTTTTTTAGTTGCGGTAGAGAAACGCAAATGTATGGTGAAGATTGGGTGCTAGTTCCCTCCCCTAAAATAAAAACGTATGATTTACAACCAGAAATGTCAGCTTATCAGATCACAGAAAAACTTATAGATTCATTTCAAAATAATAATTACGACTTTATTTGTGTTAATTATGCTAATGCCGATATGGTAGGACACACAGGAAATTTAAAAGCAACAATAGATGCTTGTTCAACGATCGATATTTGTATATCAGAGCTCTTGGAATTCTGCAAAGCACATAATATTGATATGTTAATCACAGCAGACCATGGAAATGCTGAGGAAATGAGGGATATCAAAGATGGAGAAGCAAAAACAGCCCACACTATAAATGATGTTCCTTTAATATATTTTGGTAAACAAAATATAAAATTAAAAAATGGAGGATTAGCGGATATAGCTCCTACTATCCTGGATTTATTGGATATTCAAAAACCTGAAGAAATGACAGGAAAAACCTTGGTTATTAGGTAAAGTAATACAAAATTTAGTTTATAGCAATTTCGGTAATAACATATTTATTCCCCCCTGTTATTATCTTTTAATTTTAATAAAAAATCTAAAATTTCCTCTTTTATTGATTGATTTGCTTTTCTAATTGGCTCAAGTGAAGCAACTGCTATAACCCCCCCCCTGTTCATTAAATACAAAATTATCTTTATATATTTGATTACAAATCTGACATTGCGGTATTGTATTTTCTATCGTTAAAGCTTTTAATGGGTCTATATGTCCTTGTTGTAATAAAGTTTTTTTGCTTGGATCATAGAAGTGAGGTTTATTTTCAAGTGATCTGCATGTTGCACATCTATTATTATAAGCTAGTTTTAATTCATTAAAACTT
>CAZJPD010000036.1:0-5485 GCA_964547795.1 uncultured Candidatus Midichloriaceae bacterium
CTTTATCGCTTTTTCATTATGGGGTTGAGAAGAAATTTTTTAAGTTTTATAGCAATTACACAAATAGTTTACAAACTTCAGAAAATTTTAAAAAGATTGTAACTATCCAAGATTACGTGCCATGTGATCAAGTAAATTTTGAGATTTTTGGTATATCTGCAAGTTTTCTGAATATACTATATGCCATCTTTTTCTTTGTATTAGTTATAAGGTTAGCAAAAATAGGAATTAGAAATGAAAAGTGATAAATAAAAACTACTCTTAATATCTCGATATTAAGAAGGGCTTATGCTAAAGCTACAAAACAAAGCTTAAGCTTATCTATTTATCTATTTATATTTAGTATTAAATTCGAATGTAGAAATTTTTTATGATGTTAATGAATGACATAAGAAAATCGTTTTTGGAATATTTTCAAAAAAATGAGCATAAGGTATTGCCATCTTCTCCATTAGTTCCTCATAATGACCCATCGCTGTTGTTCACAAATGCTGGGATGGTGCAGTTTAAAAATCAATTTACAGGCAAGGAGAAAATCATTTTTCCAAAAGTAGCTACATCACAAAAATGTGTCAGGGCAGGAGGGAAGCATAATGATCTTGAGAATGTTGGCTATACTGCAAGGCATCATACATTTTTTGAGATGTTGGGTAACTTTTCCTTTGGGGATTATTTTAAGGAAAAAGCTATATTGTATGCCTGGAATTATCTAACTCAAGAATTACGAGTTCCAAAAAGCAAACTTTACATTACAGTATACCATGGAGATCAGGAAGCTTTTCAGTTATGGAAAAAAATTACAGGATTTAGCGATGATAAAATCATAAAGATTAAAACTGATGATAATTTTTGGTCTATGGGGGATATTGGACCTTGTGGACCCTGTTCTGAGATTTTCTATGATCATGGAGAGCAATATCATGGGGGGCTTCCTGAAACTAAAGACGAGGACGGAGACAGGTATGTTGAAATTTGGAATTTGGTCTTTATGCAATTTGAGAAACTTGCGATAAAGGAACAAATTAACCTTCTTAACCCCTCAATAGATACAGGTATGGGTTTAGAAAGAATCACAGCAGTGATGCAGGGAGTAAATGACAATTATGATACAGATATTTTTCAGACATTGATCAAAGCATCTATGGAAATTTCAGGAAATGATAAGGAAATTGTTTCTCATAGAGTAATTGCTGATCATATACGTTCTTCATGTTTCCTTTTAGCAGATGGCGTATTGCCTTCCAATGAGGGTAGAGGATATGTGTTAAGAAGAATAATGAGGCATGCTATGCGACATATTCACAATATTGGATATAATGACAGCATGTTGCATAAGCTTGCACCGCATCTAATCAATAACATGGAGAAAGCATACCCAGAATTAAACGAGGCAAAGGAGTTGATAATATCCACATTAAGAATGGAAGAAGGTAGATTTAAGGAAACTTTAAGCAATGGCATGAAGTATTTAAAGCAGGAAATCAATGATATGTCAGGAAGGGTTTTTGATGGCGAAAAAGCCTTTAAGCTGTATGATACTTATGGACTTCCTATAGACCTTACTATTGATGTTTTGAAGGAAAAGAATCTGACCTTAGATCATAAGGGGTTTAACGATGCTATGGAAGAGCAGAAAAAGAGAGCCAGAGCTAATTGGGTTGGCAGTGGAGAGCAAGGGGTTTCAAAATTATGGTTTGATATTTATGAGAAATTTGGTGCTACTGAATTTATCAGGGATAGTGATGTAAGTTTTTCTGGAAAGATACTAGCAATAGTCATGGATAGTGCTTTAACTAAAACAGCAGATGTTGGAGATGATGTAATAGTAATTACTGACCAAACTCCCTTTTATGCGGAATCTGGTGGGCAGGTTGGTGATAAGGGGATGCTAAACAATAGCAAGGTTTATGATACCAAATTGTTTGTTGGGAAAATACACGGTCATTTTACCAAGTTGACAAATAAGATAAGTGGTGGGGATGAGGTGAAGTTAGAGATAAATCAGAATATTAGAAATAAAATTAAAGCAAATCACTCTGCCACTCATTTGTTGCAGTATGCTTTGAGAAAGGTGTTGGGAAAGCACGTTGTGCAAAAGGGTTCTTTAGTAAATGATGAAAAATTACGTTTTGACTTTACGCATAATAGTGCCTTAACGACGGAGGAGTTATCCAAAGCAGAGCAAATAGTCAACGAAATGGTTATATCCAATCAAAGAGTTATGGCTAATTTAATGAGCATAAACGATGCAAAGGATAGGGGGGCTATAGCCTTGTTTGGCGAAAAATATGATGATGAGGTGCGTGTGGTTTCTATTGGACAATCTATAGAATTATGCGGTGGAGCTCATGTCAATAGAACTGGTAATATCGGATATTTTGTAATTGTGTCACAGGAATCAATAGCAGCAGGTATTAGACGCATTGAAGCATATACAGGTGAAAAGGCAGTTGTTTTTTCTCGTGATAAGATAAATAAATTGGAAGAGGCTGTTAGGTTAGTTAGATGTAATGAGACCGATCTCAGTACAAATATACAGGAACTACAAAGCAACATCAGAGAATTACAAAAAATTAATGAAAAATACAAGACAGATTATTCATTGGCTGGTGTGAAAGAATCTAAAATAAAAGGTGTCACGATGCTGTCTTTGGTTTTAAGAGAACAGAGGGTGGATTTGAAGGGTCTATATGATCGGCTTAGGAATAAGCATCAAGGGACTATAATTGTTATAGTTAATACAAATAAGAGAACTACGGTTTTGGTTGGAATTACTAAAGATTTAGGAAATAAATATAGTGCTAAGACTATGATTGAAAAATGTTTTGATATTATTGATGGCAAAGGTGGTGGCAATAAAGAGATGGCACAAGCCAGCGGTAGAAAGATAGGAGTAGAAGATGAGATTATTGAAGTGGTAAAATACTCAATATAATGGAACAGGAATTACAGTAATTGGCTATAAAACTCTTGCTATCTATACTCAGTTAGCACAATACCCACATTGTTGCGTTTTGTCTGGATACAAAACCAAAATATTGTGCTACGATTTTAATGACATTAAATTATATAGACTCAAGATTATGGACTCTAAAATAGCTTTTACTAATATACTTTGCTCTGGAGTAATCATGGATGTGATGAACGAAGAGCAGGCAAAAATAGCTGAAGATGCTGGAGCTGTAGCTGTAATGGCACTTGAAAGAGTGCCTGCTTTAATAATACGTGATGGTGGAATAGCAAGGGCAAGTGATCCTGCTATGATAAAAAAAATACAAGAAGCTGTTTCAATCCCTGTGATGGCTAAGTGTCGGATTGGACACGTGATAGAAGCAAGAATTCTACAAGCTTTGGAAGTAGATTGTATAGATGAGAGTGAAGTTCTTACAAGGGCAGATGATGCCTCTTATATTGATAAGCATCAGTTTAAAATTCCATTTGTATGTGGTTGCCGTGATTTAGGAGAAGCTCTGCGTCGAATAGAAGAAGGAGCATCATTAATTAGATGTAAAGGACAAGCAGGTACTGGTGATATAAGGGAGGCAGTGAATCATCTTAAGTCAGTCAAGCATAGCATGCAGACTTTAAAAAACTTAAATTCAGTGGAGATAAGAAGAAAAGCTGAAAGCATGCGTGTTAAAGAATCGTTTTTAGTGAAGGTAATGGGGGATCAAAAGTTACCTGTTCCATTCTTTGCAGCAGGAGGGATTGCAACTCCAGCTGATGCTGCTTTCTGCATGGAGCTTGGTGCTGAATCTGTGTTTGTTGGAAGTGGGATTTTCTTAAGTTCAAACCCTCAGAAAAGAGCAAAAGCTATAGTTGAGGCTGTCAATTTTTGGCAAGACCCCGGAAAGTTAGCTGAGATATCTTCAGATATTGGAGAAGGAATGAAGTGAAAACAATAGGTGTAATGAGCTACCAGGGAGCAGGACACCTTCATATCAATGCACTAAAAAAACTAGGATTTGAAGCACTGTCAGTATATGCTTGGACTGATTTTTCTCAAACTGATGGCTTAATCCTACCAGGGGGAGAAAGCTCTGTACAATATAGTTATTGTTTAAATAATGGCTTGGATAAAAAAATACTGGAATATAGCCTTACTAAAAAACCAATTCTTGGCACTTGTGCAGGAGCAATTTTACTTTCTCAATACTCTTCTGCAAAGGTAAGTGGTTTTGGCTTAATCAATATGAAAATAATCAGGAATTTCTACGGCAGACAAATAAAAAGCACAACTGTAAAAAGCGACAACAATAATGAAATAGTCTTTATCAGAGCCCCAGCTATTGTAGATATAGGGCCTCAAGTTACAGTATTTGATACTTACAAAGAAAAGCCAGTTTTTGTAAAGCAAAATAATATCTATTGTACTACCTTCCACCCAGAATTAGGAATACTTAATCGAGATAATGTTATATATAAAGTATTTAGAAATTAGTATAATTCATCAAAAAATTGCATTAAAAAAGAATTATAGCCATTACCTAAATAACATGTGCTATACTTGCAGGTAGCATCTATTCAGGTTATACATAATACTACAAAGAAATATTATATCGATAGCAAGTGAACATAGAATATCACTATTATATCACCTATCTAATAGCCGTTGTATCTGGGTTTAAGATGTCTGAAGCTTATAAAATAGCATATAGTTCTCAGCATGTGGATGATAACTACCTTGAATATAATATATACAATAGCAATGGGAAAAGTAAAGACTCATACAAAAATTTAGCAAGTGGTATAGATATAAAAGAAATCTTTGCTACTTTTGATGAGAAGATAAAAAAAATATTAGTCATATTTCATCTTTTACCTGGTGATGGAGTTAATAATAGAGAAGATGGCAAAGAACATGCCCTTACTACAACTAAAGACAGCAAATTGGCAAATATGGTACTAAAAGAGGCACTAAATAGCAAAAATTTATATGGGATAGGTATTGCCACTCATGCCTATGCGGATTCCTGGGCACATCAGAATTTTGTTGGCACACTAAGTGATTTTAATGCCTTCCCTGACGGAGCATTGTCTCCAAATCTTGGACATTGCGATGCTTTTGATAAACCGGATTTAGTTGGGCTGATTTGGGAAGATCCAAGACTCAAAAGAAAAAAGGTTAATAATGTAGATAGATTTTTAGATGTCTCAAAAAAAACTTGTTAATCACTACAGAAGATATACAAATAATCATTCCTTGGACGTAGATAAATTTTTATCTAAGCTAAGGGAAATAATGATGAACGATGAAAAAAATAGTTATTTTGATGTGAAGAGATTGGAACATGATAGAATAAAGAAATACAATGATTTAGCAAAGCAATTTACATCATTTGATATCCTAAGATATGATAAAAACAAGTGGTATAACGAAGCAATAAAATCAACGGCTGGTAGAAAACTGTTCTGGAGGAATGAAGGATATAAAAATTATGACTGGTATCAATTTCAAGAGGCAGTTAAATTGCACTATAACTTT
>CAZJPD010000036.1:5495-8290 GCA_964547795.1 uncultured Candidatus Midichloriaceae bacterium
AGTAATATTAAAGTAGATTAAATGAAGAGAATAAAGTTATATGGCGTTAGTTTGTATTACGATACGAAATGCCTTTGTGATAGGAAACACAAATCGTAAAATGTAGGTGATTAAATAACAAATTACTATTGATGAATCCTAGATTAAATACCTTTATTATCATTGTATTAAACATATTTGTGTTGTTATTGTGCATACTGTTATGGGATACTGCTACAATTGGATCGTGTCTAAAAGCATTAGACATGGAGATCAGCATTCTAATTAATAAAACTTTGGGCGATAATTATTGGACTTATTTTTAGGGGATATTAAATAAGAAGTTCGAAAACTATCTTAATCAAGTACTTATACTATCTGTAATAACCTATTATTGTATTAAATCCGATCAGAAAATTTCAATTATATTAGGGACTATAGTGATTTATCTGTATTGTGCTTTAGGTGTTTTTACATTAAATCAGCTGGTAGTAGATAGAGAATCTCCGTCATTGGTTATAAATTCATTTGTAAATATATCTGAGATACTTCATGACAGCACTATAAAATTTGCTAGCTATAAATCTTTTCCATCTGGTTATGCTTTTGCAATGATATGTTGGGCAATATTTACTACTAAAGTTTTTACTAAAGGAATATCACGACCTATTTGGATAATTGCTATTTTCTTTTGCCTACCAAGACTTATGAGTGAGGCTCATTGGATGAGTGATATAATTGGAGCTGGGCTGATTGCGAATATATACGTACATATAATATGTATGATTCATGGGGCATATAGGTATAAAATAATATAGGAGTTGATATTGCTCGAGTGGTTATAAATAATAGCATAGTTAAAATTTTAAAAATTGTGGATCATAATTAACAACCCTAATTGTATCCATTATATATAGTTGCTCAATTTACTCTGGCAATATCTCAGCTAAAATTGAAATTCTCTTGCCTTCAAATTAAGTTATTATAGTATGTAGTTAAAATTCTTAATAATAACTCATGGGATATAAAATTGCAGTTGTCGGTGCTACAGGCAATGTAGGCAGAGGTGTTCTTAAAGAGCTGCTTCAATCAAAAATAGAAGTAGAAAAAGTATTTGCACTTGCGTCTGAAAAATCTTCTGGCAAGGAAGTTAGTTATGGTGATGCTAACATAACAGTAAGGTCATTAAGAGTGTTTAATTTTGATGATATAGACATTGTATTTTTTGCAACCAGAGCAAAGGTGTCAAAAGAATATGTCATACCTGCTAGTCAAAAAGCTAAGCTGGTTATTGATTTATCATCATACTTTAGAATGAATAAAGATATCCCTCTTGTAGTGCCAGAAGTTAATTTAGAGTCTTTGGTACTTGCAAAAAAATCTAAAATTGTAACAAACCCTAATTGTGTTGTAATACCTATGGTAGTAGCATTAAAGAAATTGGATGATGTAGCGGAAGTTTCAAGGTTGGTTATTTCAACATATCAATCTGTTTCTGGTGCTGGAAAAAAGGCTATGGATAATTTATATTCACAGACGAAAGACAAAATGTTTAATATATTCGCTGAAGATGATCAGAAGGAAAGAATAGCATTTAATATCATTCCAAAAATTGATGAATTTACTGAAAATGGATATACTCAGGAAGAAATAAAAATAATCAACGAGACAAAAAAAATATTATCAGAAGATATAGAAGTAAGTCCAACTTGCGTAAGAATACCCGTATTTGTGGGTCATAGTATATCTGTAAATGCTGAGTTTTCAAAAAACATTTCAGCACAAATGGCATATGATATATTGGAAAATGCTGAAGGTGCTATTACTGATAAGAAGCACCACTCTCCATATTTTACTCCCCTTGATTGTGCAGGACGAAATGAGGTGTTTGTATCCAGAATTAGGCAAGATACAGCAAAAAACATCTTAAATTTATGGATAGTTTCTGATAATCTGAAAAAGGGTGCTGCACTAAATGCAATACAAATTGCAGAGGAGTATGTAAAATTTTACCTTTAAAGGGATGACTATCATCAAAATATTTCTAATACTTAATCTTTTGTTTTATTTTTATGCTGATGTTACCTATGCAGTTGAGCAAACAACAGAGTCTGTTTTAGAAACATTTAGAGCAATGAGTAATGCACCAAAATTAGGGCAACATGAAACACCAATTTTTAAAAAATCAAATTTGACACGCAATGATGTCGAAAAGTTTCTTTTAAAAATGCGAAAAGGTAAAAATCCCATCAATATACCGGAATCTTTAGGTACAAATTTAGCTGGGCTAGACCTTTCAGGATTAGATTTCTCTAATACCATAATGTATAAGGTAAACCTAGAAAAGGCAAAATTAGATGATTGTGAATTTATTAACACGTTTTTGGAAGGGGCAATATTCAGAGATACATCTTTAAAAAGAACAAAATTCACTAATACCAACTTAGGAGGAGCTGATTTTACAAAAGCTAATTTACAAGGTAGTTATTTTAGTAACTGCTTTGCACAAAATACACTTTTTGCTTCTTCTAATCTTGAAGGTAGTAAGATAGTGAAAACAAATTTTTCCAACTCTCATTTTAATAATGCGAATTTCACAGGATCGAAAATTATAGGTTCAAAATTACATATTCCACTTTTAGTAACCTTAAAAGCATGAATATGTACTGGGAATTGAATCGTTTTTCTCATAGCACTTTTAAGGATGTCTATATCGACAATAGCATGTTAAAAGCGGTTAATTGGAGTAATTGCATTTTAAAAACTATCGATTTTACTAATTCCTTGATATTTGCTTCTAATTTTCAAAATTCTGA
>CAZJPD010000037.1:0-7624 GCA_964547795.1 uncultured Candidatus Midichloriaceae bacterium
ATGCAGGGATCAGTTTTGGAATGATAAGAAACTTATGAAAAATCCTTAAGTAAAATTACAAACTGAATTAAGCTTTATTATTCTTTTAGGAATATCTTTGAGAAATATTAAAAAAATAGTTGACATCATGTAAAACTTATCTGCCATCATAAACTGAACACTTTTTATGGGTGGAAAATGAGAAAGCAAGATATAATTGAGATATGGAATTACTTTCAAAGTAATTAAGGAATTAGTGCAGAACATCAACAAATGATTAACAGGTGGTGTGCTAGTCACGGAGAAGAATCTGTATTAACAACTTTTGTTAGGGAATTATTACTTCAATCTCTTCTGAGGCACAAGTCACTTTTCAAAGATTAATTGATAATTTTCATAAAGGAACAGAATTATTATCCAGTAAGATTTTACAGAGTACAGAGGGGAGTAATTATGTTGCATTTAATAGGTTAGAAAATAACATGAGGGCGTTAAAGTTCTTTGAATCGTTAAGTCCAGAAGAAATAAATGTTCAGGAACTAATGTGGTCTCTTGGTATATTGGGTAAAAATATAAGGGGTTTTTCTGAGGGTGTTGATAATTTGGTAACTTTTAGTGCAACAGAAGTAGTAGATATTGGAAATCCATATATATTAAACTTGTTAATTAATGCTTTACCTAGTTCTTTGGGAGGTAGTCAATTTTTAGTAGCAACAAACGAAGTATTAAAAGTGCTATCTAATCATATATCATTGCAAGTTTTTAGTGTTACTTTGCTGTATGAAGCTATGAATGTTGAAAAGTTTGTAGGAAATGATTTTGCAGAATTTTTAAGATTAGAGGTGGCAAACCAATTGATAGAAGCACGTAGTAAGGCTTTAGAAGTTAGAGGATGGAATGAAGTTTTAGGGAAAGTACATGGTGAGTTACATTCTTGGGAATTTGTTATGAGTGAAGGAAGATATGATCCCATTGAGACAAAAGAGGGTTTTGTAAGGTTTGTAGGAAGGTATGGTGTTGATGATTGGTCGTTCAGTGAGTTTAGGAAAAATCAATTAAATAATGTCATTATTCTATCACAGAATTATGCTCTTGAACTAGTAATAGATCAAGTTAGTAAAAGTTGAGTTTTAGATGGGAATGTAATAAGGATGAGCAGTGTTAGCGATACTTTCAGTGGTTATTCTAGTGATGACAGTATTGAGAATATTATCATTAGGGCAACTAATTTAGTTGTACTTGATGCTGATTTTAATAGTTATGGAAGGAATGTATTATTGTTAGCACCTACTTGGTATGTTGGGAGAGATGTATTATTTAACTTGCGAGGTAGAGATGAGGAAGGTTACACAACAAAAGCAGGGCAGTCAGGAATACATGGTATATCTGGACAACTAGGAGAAAATGGGGAGCATGGAGGACATTTTTATGGTATAGGTGCAAATATAAAGAAAATAAGTGAAGATGTGAAAGTTAGTATTGATGTAAGTGGTGGGAACTGGGGTAAAGGACAAGATGGAGGAGATGGGGAAGATGGGGAAGATGGAGCAGATGCTCATCTTTTAGAGAATGCAAATGATCCGAGTAACTTACAAAGAGCAGAGATCAGTATGAAAGAATATGCTGAGGATGTTATAGTTGATCATGACTCTAATATTCTAGAATGTATGTGGAGGACAGATGTAAAGATACATAAGAAATGGAAAGTGCTTGGAACACCTTTTACAGCAGTAGGAGTAGGGGTACAATGGTTGAATAAGAAAGTGGCTAGAGAGGGTGCTGCTTCTTATATGCATCAAATGCAAGAAAAGATTTTATATGAAGAAAAGGGGCAAGTAGGTGAGAAAGGAGGAAATGCAGGAGTAGGTGGAATAGGTGGTTTAGGAAATTTAGCTGGTGCTGTTAAGTTAGATGTATCTTCTTTCAATTCAGATATTCAGGTTATCAATAGAGATGGAGAAATAGGGCAAAGTGGTAAAAATGGTATACCTGGTCAAGGTGGTTTATCTGGTAAGTCATATAGAAAGATATATAACGTAGGGATTCAAAGATGGGAAGGAGGGGCTTTTTGTGGTGAGGAATATCAACAAATAGTATATGATGTTAAAGGTGATACTGAATTTAGTAAAAGAGAAGGCAGACCTGATGTAAGAAGAGACGCAGCTCAAATGAAAGAAAAAGTAAGAATAAGGTCAGAGCGGGGGCAGCAACAAATGGAGAATTATGATACAGTGTATAAACATATTTATACAAAAGCTGTTCAAGATGTAAGTGAGTAAATAAAAAATTTTAATGTATTTGAGTACGTTTATAGAAAAGCCATAGGGGAGTATTATAACAGAATGAAAGTAGTTGATAGTTGGTATTCTAAGATTAGAAGTGAAGATGCAAAGAAAATGTTACGTATGCTTGAAGATAGTTACCTAGAAGGTGATCAAACTTCAATAGCTGAAGTATGGAAGATAGAAGGGATTATGCAAGAAGCACTTGATTGGGGATTAGCAGAACAACTACAGCTGGAAGAAAATAGAAAAGCAGTAGAACAATTTATAGAAAAGATAGGTGAAAAGCGAGAAATAGAGTACATGAGCTTTTTGTTGGCTGAATCTTTAGGTGATTTTGTATGGAATTATGGGGTAGATAATCAATTGAAGTATAATAATAGGGTAATACCAGGAGAAGATATAATATTTAATCCAGCGGGAGACGGAAACTGTTTCTATGCCGCTATTTTAGGAAATCAAAACGCAAGTCCTGAAGCAATAAGACAATTAAGAAACGATGTAGCAGTGCAGATACAAAATAATGTAGAGGTGTATTTTGAGAGAATAATGTTAGAGGCATTTTCATATTATCAACAGTATGGAACGTTACCTCGATTTTTTACAAGGATAAATACATCATTACAAGCATCAAGACTACTAGAAGTCATACGTAACTATGGAGGTCATGGATCATTTGATAATATAAGTATAGCAGATAGAGAAAATTTAGTAAAAGAATATGCAGAACATATAAGACAAGATAAGGTATGGGCAGGAAATATAGAGATAGGAGTAATAACAGAAATGATGGATGCACGTATTACGGTACATCGTCCAGACGGACAGTTTTACGACATAAATAGGGGTGGAAGTAATCATATTAATTTATATTATACAGGCAATCATTATGTCAGAGTAAGCGATAGAGAGGATTCAATATTTGAAATGAGTAGGAGAGGTGAATTAACAAGTTTAGAGGGAGAAAGTACAGAAGATAGTGATGGACTACTAATACAAGAAATAGAAGATAATCTGGATGTAATTGGTGCAAACAAGCAACTTGTATATAAGATGCTGGACGTATCATCTTTAATACAAGAATTGGGAGAAGGTAATCAGTTATACTTGGTCAATCCAGAGGGTGAGCATTCTAAATCAATAAAGAGTTAATGGAGTTGGTAGGCAACAATAAAGTTGCAACAAGGGTAGTATTAGCAGACATACAAAAAGACAATTCTACATGTGGTGATCACTGTCTAAACTTAATCCAAGAAATTGTTACCAGTAACTGCGATGATCTTTGTAAGGTAGGGATATTGAAAACTAGTAATCAATATGGTTCACATGCAAGTGTGTTTATTATTGGGAAAGAGGAAGAAATAGAGGGTACAATTCTTTCTGCGGTCATTACATACAGAGATGAGATGGAGTTATGGGATAGTCCAATAATGATGAAGGTTAATGGTGTTCAGGAGGTTTTAGTTCAATCCAAGATAAAAACTAATAAGTTAGACTATGGAAATGAAGAGTCAGAGATAGTAGAAACAAGTGGTACTTTACATAGTTCAGAGTACACAATTTACACACCAAATGGAAATCTTTTCATTAGGTTAGATGTATATGGAGAAAAGCTAGAGGCACAAATACAATATGCGATGGAAACGGGTGTTGCATACGAAACAGTAAGACAAGCATTGGAGCAAGGCTTTCAAATTATCGATATGGAACAAATAGTAAATGGTATAGGTCAACCTACAGCATTAAATAATGATATACATCAACTTGTACGAGAGAATAATCTGGATAATCTAAGAATTATCGTAGAACAAGGGGCAGATATTTTACAATACGATGAGAACCTTGATACACCATTAAGAATTACTACAAGGCTCGGACATATAGAAATAGTAGAGTTTTTGTTAGAGCAAACATACAACCTAGTATTAACAAATATAGAACATGAACCATTTAATATTAGATTGGGAGGAAATGGAATAGTGATAAGTACTATACTGCATGAGGCAGTAGAGCAGGGAGGAAGTGTAGATATGATCAGGTTATTAGTTGAGCATGGAGCAAACCCAGTAAGATGGAATATCAATGCAGATACAGCATTACACCTAGCAGCTGATATAGAAAATCCAAATATAACAATAACTCTTTTGAATGGGGTACAAGAAGAAGAGCTAATTAACCTTCCAGATGCAAATGGATTTACAGCATTAGATAGAGCAATAGGGCAAGGAAATATAGAAACAGCAACTGCATTGATGGAATATGGAGGCAATGCCAATGTATTTGCAACAGAAGTGGAAGAAATGCTAAATGCTGTATACACACAGAATGCTAATTTTAATCCAGTAGAAGCAACTTTAATGCCAGATAACGACATTGTCGCAAGTGATGCTATTGAAAATAATTGGTGTAGTTGGTGTCCTGATTTTGAGGTGCTTGAGTTAAGCTTAGATTCCCCAAGTATGACAGGAAAAGATATGATTCTATTGCCGTTACTTATATCGCACTAAGTCAATAGTTATAGCTTGAGTTACGTTTAGGTATACGTATTTTTATTGGTCAAGAGAAATAGTGTATTATACTCACAAACCTTCTTTAATACAGGAAAACAAACTTATAGCATATATTTGAAAGGTTATGCAAAATGTATACACGTTTTTGTCAGTAAATATTTCATTTCAAAGAGGTAATAAGGTTCTGTATACAGTTTGTATACACGTGTATACAGGCTAGAAATAGTACTTACAGCAAAACAGTTTTTTGGGTTAAAGGAATAAATACATACAAAATAAATTTTTGTATACATAGGTAAAAGGGGTATTAGAAGCTAAAAATGAGGTTGTGTATACAAAGTGTATACACTTTTTGTGTTTTTGTATACACCCTGATGCATTTTGTATCATTTGTGCATCATTTTGCATCTCTTTTTCTTTATGCATAATCTTTCAAATGCACATTATAATAAGAGCATTAAAGTTGTGACATGTGTATAATCAATGCCTCTAATGTAAGTTTTGCAAAATTGATATCGAGTTTTTACATTATTTCTTTAAGTTAAGTACGACATACCAGCTTCCACTCAAACATTTTCAAGTTTATATTACTATCTATTTAAGATACAAATTAAATTTTGACTAGTATTAGGCTCTTAGTTTAGTATTATTTCTGAATCAACGGCAAAAGAAGAAAGATCAAATAATGCAAAAAACATGCTGAAGCTAATAATAGCCTATCTAAAATGATCAATGGGCTACGACTAAAATTACTTGATCTGACAAGAAAAAACCCTCTAATTTCTACGAGATTCTCTGACAGGTCAAATTCGCTAGTCAGGATTGTAGATGAAATACCTGAAGTACTTCTTGAGTATATTATAAATAGGGAAATGAGAATTATTCCTCTACCAGATCTGAATATTGCCCTAAAGGATGAGAGAACAAAGGAATTTCAGAATGCTCTAGCAGAAAGACGACTCAATGATAAAACTTACTTAGATGAGTTAGATAAAATAGATTAGGCAAATGATGCAGCACCAAATCTATTAGCTGAAGCAGAACGCAAATTGAAAGACAAGCTACGTGAGCAATTAAAGATGTCACCTAGGTAGACAAAGAGTGACTTGTCTCTTCAGCAACATGCAAAAAATCATGACATATCTCCGCATTACGAATTGCCCTTTGATAATCAGAAAGATAAAGATGGGCGTTATACCGATAAAGATATTCAGACTCTTCTTTTGCCTGATATACTAACAAGACGTTTAAATGCACTCTTTACCAAAGAAAAAACATGTAAAGAAGAAATGGGTATTAGTGTTTTACATGTAGCATTCGGCTTTCTTGAGTGAGAGGATAATAAGAACGGCTCAAAAAAACAATATTCACCTTTGATTTTAATTCCTGTTCAAATTAAAAAGAAAGATAGCAAGGATGGACAACAATTTTGGATAAGTAGTGATGAGAATCAGGCACAAGGAAACAAGATTCTTGCTGAAAAATTACGCCGAGAGTACAGTATAATATTATCAGAATATATAGAACAGAATTTACAAGTATACTTTGAAGAGATAGCCAAACAAAAGCCTAAAAATATGACTTGTTGGCAAATTAGAAGGTGGGCTACAATAGGGGTATTTCCATCTGCTAGCTTAGCAATATATCATGATCTTGATCCTAATAAATGGGATTTTGGATCGCATAAAGTAATTTCAAATTTATTCAGAGGTTCAGATATAGTGCATAATACCTCATTTTGTGAAGAATATGATGTAGATGAACCAGAAATAGAAAATAAAGTTCTTTACCTTATTGACAAGGCTGATGCATCACAGTTTAGTACAATAGTGGATGCAGTGGATGGAAAAAATCTAACTGTTGAAGGTCCTCCTGGCACAGGAAAATCACAGACAATTGTAAATACTATTGCAGCATCTTTAGATTTAGGTAAAAAAGTTCTTTTTATAGCTGAAAAATCTGCGGCTCTTGAAGTGGTTAGATCAAAGTTAGAAGCATTTGGTATTGGTAATTTTTTATTGCCTTTACAGGTTAAACACTCAAATAAAAAGCAAGTCTTTTCTTCAATCAGAGAGAGAATGCAGATGAGACCATGTGCGAATCCTTCAGAATTGGATAATGCAGTCAATAGATTTAAAGAAGCAAGGCAAAAGTTAAAATCATATATAGACATTTTATCTGCCAATTATGAAAAAACTGACTTTACTATTTATAACATTTTGGGATACAGCATTAAATTTGCTGATTTAATCAATAGTTTTTCTGAGAACATACGAAAATTCAAAATACCTGATACAAAAGAAACTACTTCTGATAAGTTGCAGAACATTTTAGAGCACTGTAAGCAGGTTGAGGAAGCATGGTCTAATACATCAAAACATCCTGATTACTGGAAGGTTATAAAATTAGCAAATATCAACCCTTTTCAAGCAGATGAACTACTCTATTTAGCTGCAGAATCTTCAAAACTGCTTACTGATGCCATTAAACAACGACAAAGACTAACACAATTTAAACTGTCATGCATAACAAATAGAAAAAAACTGGAAAATATTAAAATAATACTCAGCAATGCACCAAAATCTATATCTAATGAGGAAGCCTCTTTTGTAGCAAAACTTACCTCTTCAACAATCATAGAAAACATAAAAAATTATTTAGATGATGCACAACTTTGGAGAAAAGATAAAGAGCATATTATGGGGCATCTAAATGTTGAAATAGATTTCACTGCTCTCGATAAATTATTAAAAATTAAAGAGCTGCTACTCAAATATGATTTAGATTCATTAAAAGAGAAAAATTTAGAGTCGTTTATTATGAGGCATGAGAGAGATTTAAACAATAATAAGC
>CAZJPD010000038.1:0-5823 GCA_964547795.1 uncultured Candidatus Midichloriaceae bacterium
TACGTTTTTCCAGATAGTTTTTCATTCTTCTTTGATAAAAGACTATTGGCTAACAAACAAAATCAGCTTTTGAATCTCACTGAAAAAGAAGCAAGTTTATTAAAATATTTACTGAAAATTTCTAATTGCTTTGTAAGTAAAAAGAAAATTCTCCAGGAAATATGGCAACATAATAGTGATTTAGAAACAACTACGCTCGAGACACACCTCTATCATCTAAAATCCAAATTTAAAAAACTGGCAATTCCTGATATAATCGAAATGCAAAAAGATAAGGTGAAAATCAATATCTAGTCTAAATTGGTACGTTAATTGCTGTCATCTAAGTTAAATCGTATTACGTTATAAATGGCAGGTTCAAACATACATCTTTCTCAGATTAATGATACATCAGTGAAATCGGTATCTGATAATGTACAAGGTAATAAGCATCAGGCAATTTCATCTGAGGAATTCATAGATATATTGCAAAAATTGAGCAAGAAGCAGCTTATAAGTAATAATGGCATTAGTATAGAGTGTGAACAGGAAGTTGGGAAAAATTGCCAATTGGAAATTTCAACTGAGATTTTTGATACAACGTGTACTGAAAGTAATTGTTTTTCTGATGAAGAGCTAATGCTAGCTCCCAAAGCATTAAATTTTGACATCAGACAGAATACTGATCTAAATTTAGAGATATTGCCTCAAGGTATCGAGAATCAGCAAGAAAATAAAGACATTGTGGGGTGTATGATGCAGGAAAACCTTTGTGGCATCGAACTGAAAGAAGGAGTAGTCGTTGAAAATCTAGAACAAAAAAATCCTTATGATGCAGAGTTGAAATTTCCATTTAATCCAGTTCAGTTTAAAGAACAGGAATACGTCTATGATGACAAAATATCATCACAAGAAGGTGAGTTTATTAATGACCGTTATAATATTATTAGCAAAAAGGTAGGGGTTATTATTCCTTCTAAATATGATGACGCAACCCCATATTATCAGAATGATTATCAAGAAGTGGATGAACTATCGTTCATTTTTACAAAAGTAGGTACAACAACATTTAAGCAAGATAAGAAGTTTGATAGATTTGTTTATGAGTACCAAGATAGTGTCTATGAACTAGGTCATGAACATGCTTATACAAGTTACTTTAATCAGCAAAAAAGTATTCTGAACCATAAAATTAATTTTTCCTTAGAAAGGTTGGATAGTAAATTGATTGATCAAGTCAATTTTAGCATTTCTAACACCCTTCAAGAGGATAATAAACGATTTATAGTGCAATTAGAGCCTGCAGAATTGGGAAAAATTGAGATTATAGTAGATATTTGTGGAAGAGAGAGGAATATCACCATAAATGCTGATAAAATTTCTACTTATGAACTTCTTAAAAAATATGGCCATGAATTTTTGGATAATACAAACCCTGCAGATGCAGAAAATAACCTTTCAACAAATCTTGCTTTTAGCTATAAAGATTTAAGTCAAAATGCTGATGAAAACCAAGAATTTGACCTGCAGAAAAGAATCGATGTTTATAATGAAGAAGGTGGTAATGTAGCCAATGACTTACAACTTAAGAAAATATCAATATTGTTTATACCAATCGACATTGATAAGCAATTGGATATTTTGGTATGATTCTTATAGTGACTCATTAATATAGGTAGTGTTATGTCTCCATTAATGCCTAATAGTTCTGTCAATCCCAATGAAATAAATTTACTAAACTCAGATTTATCAAAAGATATAGCAAAAAAACGTGAAAGTATAGAACAAGAAAAGAAGAATTTTTTAAATTTATATATAGAAATGTTAAAAAATCAGGATCCCTCATCTCCTATGGATTATTCTCAGATGGCAAATATGACATTATCTTTTCAAAACACTTCTAACATACTTGATATAAAAGAGTTACTATACACAAAATCGCAAGAAACTGCTGAGGCTAAATTGGCAAATATGGCAGAACTAGTGGGGCGTGAAGTGATTTTAGCAGGAAATGAATTAAAACTCAAAGCTGATAATAAAGGATCACAACAAGCAGAGGTGATGTATGAATTACCGAAAAAAGTAAAAAATGCAACTTTAGTGATAAGAGATCAGCAAGGTAACATAATTTCAGAGATTAAAGGATTAGGGACGAATCAGGACATGAATACGTATACATGGACAGGTCAGATAGTGCAGGATGGTAATGAAGATTCAGAACAATATGCTCCAGATGGAAAATATATTTATGAAATAAAAGTTGAGGGCTTTGATGGAGAAGAAGTTAAAGCTGTAACTTATTGTAAAGGATTAATCACAGGATCAATCAGGAATTCTGATGGGAGCATAGTGTCTCAAACAAACTCTAAAACTTTTGATATATCAAAAGTTTTCGGTATAGCTTCTACCAATCTTTTAACATAAGTGTTGACAGGATATGGGTATATATAGATAAAAGGGCAAGAATTTCATGTCATCAGAATTAACAACACTTTAATAGATTAAAATTTACTTGATTATATTACGAAATTTATATATTTAGTTCTATAAATAACAATTTACGGTTTTAGTTATGTTTGAGAAATTAATTGCTATTTTACATACAGTTCCTTTTTTTATAATACTTGCTTTAACAACTGGTAGCTTTTTGTATCAGAAAGTAACAAACAATAATATTAAGTTCGATTTATCTCCTACCATCCTATTATTGACCTCTATAGGTATTGCATTTGGATTTGAAACTCATCAGCACCATCCAGAGGAAGGTATTGATAGTTGTTATTTGTGTCTTGGTTATGCTTTGATATTAGTATCAGTAGCCTATAATATCATGAAAACCACAAGAAGAGCGGTAAAAAGAGTTTAGTTTATTTTTACTTACATTGCCTTACGTGTTGTGGTTATGTTGAATTAAAGCACATATATCAAGATTAAGGAGAGGCAGAAGAGAGAAAAAGAGGTAAGTAGGATATTTGGAGTTAGCAGGAGAATCATATTTTCTTTTTGTAACCTCAGTGCAGAGATATAATCAGGGGAATAGGTTAATACTGTTAATGCAAAAACACACATTACCTGTATAATAGACTCAAAAGTTGGCTTTGAAAAATAACAACCTTATAAATTTTCAGTATATTTTAAGTTTCTCAATCTTCCTTTTAGTCTTTATGCCGTTTGAATGGTATCATATAGCAAAAGCGAGAAAGGTTGAGGCATAAAAAGCCCTCACAATTCCCATCATCACGAGGTCACAACTTCTTACCCCCGTCATCACGAGATCGCAACAGCGATCGTGGTGATCCAGAGATTGCCATACTCACTCTGTGAGTTCGCAATGATAGGGCAGAAGGGTGGATTGCCACGCCTGTTACACGGGCTCGCAATGACAATAATGTGGGATGTGGACTTGCAATAGATAAAATGTCTCAACCTTTCCTGCTTTTGCTATACTGACCTTTTTTTGAGAATTTCATTTACTATTCTCTTTTTACCCTATAACTCAAAGTTTCAGTAACATGCAAGCTTGTTATGTTTGAAGATTGTTCTAAGTCTGCAATGCTTCTTGCAACTTTTAATACCTTATTCATTCCTCTCATGGAAAATTTAAATTTCATCATAGCAGTATGCAAAATTTTCCTAGAGCTATCATCAAGTATTATGTGTTTGTTTAATTCTTGTCCTTCCAATTCTGAATTAACCCTAATATCTAATCCTTTGTATCTAATTTGTTGGACATTCCTCGCTTTTTTCACCCTTTCTAAAACAGATTCAGAACTTTCCCCTTCTTCCATGTTTTCAAGTTCGATAGCATTGACCTCCGGAACTTCAATTTGGATGTCAAATCTATCAAATAAAGGACCAGAAATTTTATTTTTATAATCTTGAGTACATTTTGGAATGCGGTTACATTGCAAATTTTCGTATCCAAAATATCCACATTTACATGGATTCATTGCTGCAATTAACTGAAAATTTGCCGGATATGACACATGGCTGTTGACTCTTGAAATAGTCACAGATTTATCTTCAATAGGTTGTCTTAATGATTCTAAAATATTTCTTTGGAATTCAGGAAGTTCATCTAAAAATAAAATTCCCAAATGACTTAATGTGATTTCTCCGGGTTTTGCTAATCTTCCTCCCCCAATCATGGAGGGCAATGAAGCTGTACAGTGAGGGGCTCTAAATGGTCGGTTTATAATCAATCCATTTTCTTCTAATGTACCTGCAAGGCTTGCTATGACACTTGCTTCTAAAATTTCCTCCTTTACCATGTTTGGAATAATCGAAGGTAGTCGCCTTGCAAGCATAGATTTCCCCGAGCCAGGTGGACCAATCATAATCATGTTATGCCCACCTGCTGCTGCGATTTCTAAGGCTCTTTTAGCAAGTTTCTGTCCTTTAATATCCTTAAGGTCAGGGTAGCTATTTATTGCTACATTTGGGCTTCGAACAACAGTTTTTGGAATCTCTTGCTTTCCTGTGAAGTGATTTACAACCCCAAACATATTTTTGGGAGTAACAACATCCTTATTACCAGACCACACTGCTTCTGCACTATTATCATGCGGACATATTAATCCCTTATCATTTGAATTTGTCCAAATAGCAGCAGGTAATATCCCTGGCACTTTATTAATGTTACTGTTTAAGGATAACTCACCCAGCACTATGTAATTCTCTACTTCTTCTTGGTCTATAACTTTCATTTCCACTAATAGACCCATTGCTATTGGCAAATCATAATGGCTACCTTCTTTGACCAAATCAGCAGGAGCTAAATTTACTGTGATCCCCTTAGAAGGTAGTGCCAGTCCCATACTTATAAATGCTGACCTGATTCTCTCTTTTGACTCAGCAACTGCTTTATTTGCAAGACCAACTATAAAGAAAGCTGGTAACCCATCGCCAATATGTACCTGCACTTCTACTTTTTCTGCCTTTAAACCAAGGAAGGACACTGTATAGACACTTGACACCATTAAACGTTTAACCTAACCCAACTCAGAGCATAAAAGGGTAGTACTAAATTATAAAATCTTCAAGCCTATTTGAAATTAAAGTGTAATGACGGTATATCGTCACCGTCTAAATGACACGTGTTGTAACTTTATTGGCAGGAGTGAGAGGGCTTGAACCCCCAACCTCCGGTTTTGGAGACCGGTGCTCTACCAATTGAGCTACACTCCTATTTATTATATTCAGGCTAGTGTATAACAACTAAGTATTACGAAATTAACAAACTGTTCATAATTGTTACTTATAGCATATACCATTAAGATATAGATATTTTAACTTTTTTATTCCGTCATCACGAGATCGCAACAGCGATTGTGGTGATCCAGGGATTGCCACATTCACTCTGTGAGTTCGCAATGACGAAAATATATTAATAATATGTCCAAACCTTTGTGGGATATGCTATATTTCACTAGACAAACAAAAAAATATAATTTACTATACCTCTATACAAGCAAAATTTGAAAATATTGAAAACTACCCTGAAAAAGTTAGTAAAATTCGCTTCAATTGCAAGTGTACTCATTATTGGTCTACACTTTATTTTACTGTAGTGGAATTTTAATTCCTTTTTTCCACAGATACAGGATTACCTTGATAGCAATTATTCTCTTAATGTAAAGTTACTTGGAAATATTCAAGTAAAAATTCTTCCATTACCAAAGATCATTATAACAGACATTGAATTTTCCAAAAAACACAACAAGTGCATAATCTTTGCTCCAGAAACTCAGGTAAAAATTAACTTCTCTGGACTTTTTAGAAACAGGGGAATTTTAGATTTACACAGTATATCTATTTATAATCCAAAAATTAAACTCTTTAATG
>CAZJPD010000038.1:5833-7479 GCA_964547795.1 uncultured Candidatus Midichloriaceae bacterium
TAGCACATTTTCAAACATTAAAAGAAGTGTTTTTAAACCAAGTACAGAATAAGTGGTCATCAAAAATATCAGTCATAAATGGTACACTCCAAATTATTGATGATGAAGCTGAGGTGATAATAAAAGAAATGAAGAACCTGAATTTATCGTACAACAATTCCTATAGCAAAGATTTAAAAATAGACACCTCCTTTATTGAGGGGGGCGATTCATATTCATTCTTTTTAAGTGCAGAAAACTTAGACAAAGAACTGAAACCTACAAGCCTTATTGTTTCGTTAAAATACAACCTATTACATTTACATGCAAGCTTATATAGGGATGCTAAAAGTGAGGCTTTATTGGGTAAAACTCGTATTCATTTCCATGATGAACAATTTTATGATGATCATCATGAAATTGATGATACTACGAAAATTGAGAAAATTTTTTATCAGCAAAATTTTAAATACATGGAGGCTGATACTGAATTAAATCAAGAATTTTTAAAAATTCACAATTTTACAGCATCTTCAACAGATATTAAAAATGTTAGAGGCAATGCTAGTTACTATATTAATGACAAAAGACTAAACATTGACCTTAGCATTGATTGTTTAAATTTGGATGCGATCTTATCAAAGCTTTATAGTGGGAGGAAAGAAAGTAGTTTAAGGGCAACAGAGGTGTTAAATTTTTTAACAACTAAAAGGAATTTAACTTTTTCAAAATTTATAACAACTTCAGCAAATCTGCATATCAATAACCTGGTTTATAAACAAGATAACATAAGTAACTTTGTGTCAAATTTCAGTTTTTGGCCTTCTCAGAGGTCTAATGAAAGGAAGATATTAATAAATGATTTTTTCATGACACTACCAGGAGATTCTAAATTTAGAATATGTGGGGTTATATTGAACGACAAAATCCCTATTTTCAGAGGTCAAGTATTATTTGCAAGTACTCAGCCGAAAAACTTTTTACTTTGGTATTATAAGAAACCTCCTTCAAGCCATCTTGAAAATGCCCCTATTATAATAAACTCCGAAGTAATATTAATGCCTTATGTTTTACAACTACATGATATTCAATCTGCCTTTAAAAATACTCACATGTTAGCAGATATTTTAACGCTTAACTATCCAGATGCTAGCGATCTGCAGGTTTATACTGAAATTATAGCTAACAAAATGAACCTGGATAAGCTTAACCTCGATAATAAAATAAATGACCTGGTTTATACTTTGTATAGCAGTGACTTTGATAATTCTGGACAGGAATTTACTAAAAAGACTAATAATTTAGGTTTTATCCGTAATCAAAGAGGGTTTAAAAACTTTACTATTGAAGTAAAAGAATTGGTCATTGAGAATGAAACGTTCTATGACGTAAATGTCAATATCGATATAGATGGACATTATTTGAAATTGGATCATCTAAATGCCAATAGTAAACTAGCTAGTTACACTGGGGAGGTACAGTTTGATTTATCCAGTGTGAAGCCTAAATTAGATATAGATTTAGTTTTTTCAAAGCTTGATGGCAAGCTATTTTATGTTATGTTCCCTTCTCAAGAAAGTTTAAAAATGCGTTATCAGGAACAATTATCGTCACAAGAAGATAAAAACAATAAATCTGCAATAAGCGATATAAATTTTTATGGTATT
>CAZJPD010000039.1:0-6707 GCA_964547795.1 uncultured Candidatus Midichloriaceae bacterium
AATGATTTTACAGCCTCATTAGTCACTACTAATGCAAATTTGCCAATTTTCTTAAAAAATTCACTAATTTTCTTCTTACTGTTGTTATTCTTTGGCAGTGAATCGTATATTTTTAGCAATAATGTTATGAAGCAATCTACGTCACAATCATTCTGCCAAGCATTATAGGTAATATATAAATCTTTTTTATTTCTATGTTTTCCCACAAAATTATAGATGAAAAATGTTTTACCCCTCCCCACGGGGCATTTATAGCAATGGTATGACTATACTCATTGTGTACAGCATTTATAATACATGAATTATTTTCTATTAACGATTCTAATTGTTTTTCGAAAATACTATACTCATCATCTGTATATAAGTTTTCTTTCATATTATTCAATGTGTTCTGCAATGTCATGATTTTCCTTCTTATCACTTTTTTCACTAATTTGTAAAGCTTTATTTTTTTCAAAATTATGCAACACTTTTTTGGCAATATTTATAACATCATCTGGTAAACCTACAAGCTGTGCTACATGTACTCCATATGAGCTATCAGCAATACCTGATACTATTTTGTGCATAAAAATTATTTCCTTGTTCCACTCCCTAATCTCCATAGTATAAGTAGCGATCTTTGCTAAGTGCTTTTTTAGCTGAGTTAATTCATGGTAATGTGTTACAAACAAAGTTCTGCAGTTGATTTTATCATGCAGATATTCCAGCACTGCCCATGCAATAGCAATACCATCGTGAGTGGATGTTCCCCTGCCAATTTCATCCAATATCACTAAGGATTTTTGCGTGGTGTTATTAAGTATATAAGCGGTTTCTATCATCTCAACCATAAAGGTAGACTCGCCTTTTGCAAGATTATCAGCTGCCCCTATCCTGCTAAATATTTTATCCACTACTCCTAAGTTTACTCTTCTTGCCGGAACATAACTACCGATTTGTGCAAGAATGCAAATCAAGGCATTCTGTCTTAAGAACGTACTTTTTCCTGCCATGTTTGGTCCTGTTATCAACCAAACCCTTTCTCTCTCACTAATGTTGCATGAATTTGGGATAAATTCTTTCTTTTGAAAATGCTCAACGACGGGATGTCTGCCCTCTTCTATCTCAAACTTATCACTATCGTCAATATATGGTTTTATATATTTCTTTTCATCTGCCAATTCCGCAAGTGAGCTGTATAGGTCTAAGTTTGCAATACTGGTTACTACAAGGCTAATTTCATCAAAGCAATTTTTTACTTCATCGCATAACTTTTTAAAAATCTCCTTTTCTATACTTGTAATCTTATCTACACAATTTAAGAGTGCATTTTCTAGCTCTTTTAATTCATCCGTGAAATATCTCACAGAATTACCTAAAGTTTGTTTGTGGATAAAAAAATCCTTATCCATCTTAGTGGCATTCATGCTTGTAACTTCAACGAAATATCCAAATATGTTATTTTTAGATATTTTTAAATTTTGTATCCCTGTCTTTTCCCTATATTTATTTCTAATATGGGAAATTTTTTGATGTGAATTGTTTTTTACATCATATAGTACCTTAAGATGTTGATTATAGTTTGTCCTGATAGGACTTTCACCTTCGCCAATTTCTTCAGTTGGAACTAAAGCATTTTCTAGCTCTGCAATGAGTTTGGAATAACCAAAGATTTGAGATACTAATGCATTTATTCCACTCGTTAATTTGATTTCTTTTACTCTGAATAACTCACTTATCATAGTAGCTATTTTTAAGCCGTTCTTAGTGGTATTTAAATCCTTAAAATTTGCCTTGTTTGTAAATATCTTTGACAATGCTCTTTGAACATCAGGGAAATACTTAAGATATTTTCTCAAATGCATTCTTAACTCCCTTGCATTATAAAAGAAATCTACGCATTCAAGCCTTTTGTTAATAGCAATTACATTGCATAACGGCGAGCTAATGCGTGTTTTTAATAATCGTCCTCCAGCTGATGTGATCGTCTTGTCTATGGTGTTTAATAGCGTAAATTTCTTGTTCTCAGTACTATTTTCCAGCTCCAAATTTCTCCTAGTAGCTCCGTCAATCTCCATGAAAATTTTTCTATCAATATTTCTTAATACATTCAGTTTAGGGATATTGTTCTTCTGAGTATGAATAATATACTCTATTAAAACACCTACTACTATGATCTGTACTTGGCTGAAATTACCTAGCCCCTGAATAGAAGCGACCTTGTAGTATTCTTGTATTCTCTTGCAACAACTCTGATAATCGAAAATATTATTGCTTCTTGAAGTAAAGTTCGCTTGTATACTGAGAAACTCGGAAGCATGCTTCTGAGAAATGATGATTTCCTTAGGGTTTAACCTTGATATTTCATTTTTGATATTGATTTTGTTGCAGTTACTTACATAAAACTCCCCCGTAGTTAATTCAATCCATGCAACAGCATAATTGCTTTTGTATTCAGCTACTGCCATCAGTTAGTTTGGACTTTTTGGATCAAGCAGATTATCTTCCATCAATGTGCCGGGCGTGATGATTTGAACCACCTCTCGCTTTACAACAGCTTTATATCCTCTTTTCTTTGCTTCTTCAGGAGATTCCAGTTGCTCACAAATAGCGATACTATATCCATTCTTGAGCAACTTATTGATATAATGCGTTACACTATGATATGGTACTCCACACATGGGAATATCATCGCCAGATTGCACTCCACGTTTAGTCAATACTATATCCAATATTTTTGATGCTATTTTGGCATCTTCAAAAAATAATTCGTAAAAATCACCTAACCTATAAAACAACAGATAATCCTTATGAGTAGACTTTATACTTAGATATTGTTGCATCATGAGAGTAAGATTACTTCCTGAAAATGAGCTATTTAATGACATCTTCTTTTGTATAGTTATGAATGGAAATTAAATCCGCATCCATCATTTCTACAATAAAAAAAATTTTTTTTAAATGGAATTATGCTATATTATAAAGTTATAAAGTAGTCAGGCTTTGTATTTATTACTATCATTTTGAATCGTATACTAAACTATCTGTATAATTTGTCCTTAATTTTAGCAGGTACAGCAGAACTAAAAAGGCTTTGCTTTCCTTCTTCCAGCCCCTTTTTTGTCATCCCAGAATAGGGAATCACCTTTTTTTTAGTATGCGATTCAAGTTGCTGTTTTCTTTTTAACACTTCCTCTTGTTTGAGTAAGTCTATTTTAGATAGCATTATTATCTCATCTTTTTCTATTAAATTTCCAAAATTCTTTAATTCTTTTCTGATTATTTCATAATCTTTAATGATATTTTTACTAGTTATATCGATAATATGCAGAAGTAATTGACATCTTTCCAGGTGTTTTAAAAACTGTATGCCAAGTCCCTGCCCCAGACTTGCACCCTCAATTAAACCAGGAATATCAGCAATGGTCAATTCTCTATGCCCATAGTACACTACACCTAATTGTGGTTTTAATGTAGTGAACGGGTAGTCTGCAATCTTCGGTTTGGCTGAAGTAATTCTGGATAAAAATGTTGATTTACCTGCATTAGGTAATCCAAGCAAACCAACATTAGAAAGCAGTTTTAAATTTAACCATATCCACATTTCATCTCCCTTTTGTCCTTCAGTAAACTTTCTAGGAGCTTGGTTTTTTGAGGATTTGAAATTACTATTTCCCAGACCACCTTTGCCACTCTTTATCAATACCTCTTCTTGATCTGGATGATCTATATCATATAAAATATACCTTTTGTCTTCAGATAAAACCTGTGTTCCGAGAGGAACTTCTATGATTAAATCTTCTCCTGATTTACCAGTTCTATTTGCACCTTCTCCATTTTTACCACTTGAAGCTTTAAAGTGTTGCTTATATCTAAAATCAATCAATGTGTTGAGGCTAGGTGTAGCTTTTAAAATAATAGAACCGCCTTTCCCTCCATTACCACCATCTGGACCACCAAACTCTACATACTTTTCTTTTCTGAAGCTTGTAATGCCATTACCGCCATCACCAGCCTTTACATAAATTTTTGCTTCATCTATAAAGTGCATAGACCTTTATAGGTATTTATTTTCGAGATATTTTAAGGCTTCCTTCAATCCTGATAAACTATAATAATCAATTGCAAGATTGTCTTTATCCTTATAACTTTTAATAACAAAATGATCGCTCATACTTTTTACAAATAGATTTATCAAATACGTATCTTGAGAACTATCATACGTAATAGCATAGTTTTGAGATATGCTTTTTAAGGCTATCTTCTTATTGTCTATATTGATGCTCACAGGATAATTAGTCGCTATTTCGTACCCTACATAGACTGTGATAGTAAATCTTTTTTTATCCAAATAATTTATATTTACGTAAGGTATCCCCCCTCTCTTCCTGATATAGCCTTGTTTTTACTGGATTTGAGTATGTATAACAGATTTTTTTGTTACCTTTTTTCTCAATATATGCTATCCAATTGCCTGCGTTCCTTTGTTCCTTTTTTATGTCCTTTGCCTCAGCAAAGCTAATAAAGTATAAGGACAGGAAGTAAAGAAAGATATTAAAAATAAAATAAAATCTCATGTTTAAGTTTAGTTCAGCAATTAGCAATAAATATCTCATATCCATCCTTTTTGTAATTCATACAATAATTTTGGTTTTAGCTCAAGATAACATTTTTCCAACATATTTTGATACCAAAGCTAAATATGCGTATTTGGTGGATTACAATAGCGGTGAGGTATTATTTGACAAAAACGGAAATATTCAGATGACACCCTCGTCCATGACAAAAACGATGACAACGTATATCATTTTTGATCAGCTAAAAAAAGGAGCATTACAATTATCAGATAAATTGACTATCAGTAAAAACGCTGCAAAAAAAGGTGGCTCAAAGATGTTTATAAAAACCAACCAAAAAATTTCAATTGATGAACTACTAAAAGGAGCAATTGTCTTATCTGGAAATGATGCATGTATTGCTTTAGCAGAGGGTCTATCTGGTAGTGAGTCTGCTTTTGTAAAAAGAATGAATGCTGAAGCAAAAAAATTGGGATTAAACAATACGATTTTTAAAAATAGTACAGGTTGGTCGGATGAAGGGCATGTGATGACTGCAAAGGATTTATCTGTACTTTCATCAAAACTAATTAGTGAATTCCCTGAATACTATTATTATCACGCTATCAAAGAGTATTCTTTCAATAAGATAAAGCAAAGTAACAGAAATATGTTAATTGGTTTTGTGGGAATTGACGGGATAAAAACTGGCAAAACTGATATTGGTGGTTATGGAATAGTAGCTAGTGCAGAAAGAAATGGAAGGAGACTGATCTCTGTCGTTAATGGATTAACAAGTGAAAAAGAAAGAAATGAGGAGACAACAAAGCTGCTTGATTATGGCTTTAAAAATTTTAAGAACATCATTTTATTTCAGGACAACAAAGAAGTAACGAAAGGTTGTGTAATTTATGGAGATATGGATGAAATTCCTTTAAATGTTAAAGAAAGCATTGTGATAACAGTGCCTTATGGATACGATCAGATCAAGGATTTATTACTTATGGCAGAATTAAAAGAGCCTCTCGAAGCACCTTTAAAAAGGGGAGATGCTGTGGGTATGCTGAAAATCATGACAAATAAAGAAAAGCTTTTAATTAAAAAAGTTGACCTAGTAGTAGGCAAAGATGTGAAAAAATCATGGATAATAAAAAGAATTTTTCAGAGCATAAAATATTTTTTTACTCTCTAATCAACTCTTTTTTATGTATAAACCTTAACTCTTTCTGCTATATTATATAATAGCATTGTATTTAGTTAAATTTTAGATATATTTGCTTTTGTTTAACTAAGGGCGGGCGTAGCTCAGTGGTAGAGTACAACCTTGCCAAGGTTGGGGTCGAGGGTTCGACTCCCTTCGCCCGCTCCAGTACGGGGGCATAGCTCAGTCGGTAGAGCATCTGCTTTGCAAGCAGAAGGTTAGCGGTTCGACCCCGCTTGCCTCCACCACCTTTTTAAGCAGGATATAGAAGATTGAATAAGAAAGCAAAAACAGGTGGGGACGCTTTGGGGCCACCTTAAATAGAAAATAGGATAATTATCAAGAGGATACTAATGTGAAAAATTAGTATTTTTTTAGTGAAAATCACTGAGCAATTTTACTTGAGAGTTGATAGTTTTATTTGATAATGCTTTTTTCACAAAGCTATCGTGTATATTTCTGTTGCTTTTGTTGTTTTGACTTTTCTTTGTCATTTCCTTATTCTTTAGATTATCTGATTTCTATTCATGCCCTATTCTTCCTTCCCAAATGATAGCCTATAAAGAAGCATACCAAAGCAATCAATGCACCATAAAGAACAGCTACTAGCATTACTTTCTATTTACTACTTACTATTCCCATTTACAACGTCTTTGAACTCTTTCTCTACAGTAAATCTCACCTTTCTTTGTGCTGATACTTTTGGTGATTATCAAAAATTTAACCCTAGATATTACCTTGATTACTCCATTCTATAAATTCACCCATATTAAATACACCTATTAACTTTTTGTCTATTTGCGATTTTAGCCATTTTTTAGCTTTTTCTTTATAGCCTTCCCCATCAAGAATAAGTGTAATCTATATAATCCCATATTACAGTGCATACTTTCGTAGCCTTGCTCTATTGAATCCCAAATATGCTAATGACTCTGAAAATATACATCTCTATCTTGGTATCTATATTT
>CAZJPD010000039.1:6717-7276 GCA_964547795.1 uncultured Candidatus Midichloriaceae bacterium
TTCTACTGCATTAGATATATGTTCAAACATTTCTGCATCATACCTTAAACTTTTTATCTGATTCTTCAGGTAATTGAGGGGGATCTAAAACTATTGACTCAAACTCATCTGCTTGCGTTAGAATTGGTAAATTGTTTTCCCCTATGCTTAGCAAATTGTCAGAAAAACGATAATGATCATTTATTTTAGTGCCAATATTTTTATTACTAGACCAATGCCTTTCATCATCTAAATTCAATAATAAAGACTCTTTGCTTTGATTTGGCTCTACTCCCTCTTGCCTACTCTCTCTATGCCAACACCATGAGAATGACAAATAATAACACAACTGACTACAAAAACTACCTCTTGGCATAATGATCTACTAAGCTTGATGTATTTATATCGACCATGAAACACCCATCTATTATACACTTTTAATGCGATTTAAATACAATTGATATATTTACAATGCATTTCTATAAAATTACAAAAGTTCCTGTAATGCATAGTATCCATAGTAAAATTTTTCATAAGTTTCTTATCATTCCAAAACTGATCCCTGCATCAGCTCAATTCT
>CAZJPD010000040.1:0-7149 GCA_964547795.1 uncultured Candidatus Midichloriaceae bacterium
CATAGAAAATACAACCACAAACAATAGCATTGCTGATGTAATGCCTTTTTTTGCTTCTCAATTATATTTGTCAGATCGAATGATAGATAAAGATTTTAAGTATATCTTCGGTCTTTCTAATCAGGAATTCAACTATATCAAAAGCTATGATAAAAACAAACACAGATTTTTAATCAAACACGGTGATGATTCAGTGTTTGCAGAGGTGAATTTATCTGGTCTAAAAGAAGTTCTAAGTTGTTTGTGCTAGTCTAAAATACAGAATTATATATGAGGAAGTGTTCCTAGATATAAACACGATAAGCATCTTCTTGATTCCATTGTATAGATATGTCAGAGCCTATAGCTAGTTTCACTTTGGTATATATACAAGGAACGACAAGCAAAGTGTAGTTATCCGTACATAAGCAAGAATGCGACACTGTAGATACCTAAGTGAACTAAGCTATATCTTCTATCTAGGGTGGATTTTAGCTATTGATCTGCTATATTTCTTTAAGCATCTATAAAATATAGTATCTCGATGAATAGTAAAAATTTGTATATTAAAACATACGGTTGCCAGATGAATGTGTATGATTCATTAAAGATGGAAGCTTTACTAAAACCGCATGGATTTCGTATTATCCAAGATGAGTTGGATGCTGATTTGATAATTCTAAACACTTGTCATATCAGGGAAAAAGCATCAGAAAAAGTGTATTCCGAATTAGGGAAAATAAGTGTCAATAACTCAGGACAAAAGCCTATTATTGTTGTTGCTGGATGTGTGGCACAAGCCGAAGGAGAGTATATATTTAAACGAGCAAAAAATGTGAATATTGTGGTCGGTCCACGATCATATCATAGTTTGCCAAAGCTCTTGGAAAAAGTGAAGCGACAGGAAAAATGGGTGATAGACTTAGATTTTGATAAAGAAAATAAATTTGATAATATTGATTTACCCGCAAGCCCTAGTCACTCTTCTTTTTTAACTATTCAAGAAGGTTGCAATAAATTTTGCCATTTTTGCTGTGTTCCATATACGAGAGGAGTAGAATACTCACGTAAAATCCCAGAAATTTATAGAGAAGCATTAGGATTGGTTTCAAAGAGGGTGAAAGAAATTACATTGCTTGGGCAAAACGTCAGTGCTTTTCATGGGGAAGATGAGAAAGGGAATTCACGTAGTTTAGGATGGTTGATAAAAAAATTAGCTAAGATTGAAGGATTAAAAAGGATAAGATATACAACTTCACATCCTAAAGATATGGTAGATGATGAGCTTTTTGAAGTACACCAAGAAGAACCAAAGGTTATGCCATTTTTACATCTGCCTGTTCAATCTGGTTCTAATAGGATTTTAAAAAGCATGAATAGAAGACATGATAGAGATTTTTATTTCAAAATTATCGAAAAATTTAGAAAATACAGAAGCGACATAGCATTTTCTTCGGATTTTATCGTTGGATATCCTAATGAAACAGATGAAGATTTTAAAGATACTTTAAATTTAGTAAAGCATGTGAAATATGCTCAATGCTATTCATTTAAATATAGCCCAAGACCTGGAACGCCTGCTTCGATAATGGAAAATCAAGTGCAGGAAGAGGTAAAAACAGAGAGGCTAGTAGCTTTGCAACAATTACTAAGAGAGCAACAAATGGAATTTAATAAACAATTTATAGGTAAAGAAATTGATGTATTGTTTGATAAACTTGGAAAATATAAGGAGCAGATCATTGGTAAATCTCCCCATTTACAATCTGTTATAGTTAGAGGAAGTGTAAATCTTATTGGTAGTATAAAAAAAGTCAGGATAATTCATGCTAATGTAAACAGCATGAATGGTGTTATATCAATCACCAAAAATAAATAGACATATAAGTTTAAATTTTGTTTTTTAATTTTAACACAAACTTCTCTTCATATCGAGATATTAAGGGAGTTTCTGTTAATTGGTAAAAAATAAAAGTTAATTCCTAGATGTCTACTTATTTTTGGTGATTGGTATTACTTACTATTTGTCTTGCTTTCTTAATCCATAAAAATACTGTAGTCAGTGGTATCTCAAGTATATGTGCAACTTCTTATCTGCTCCATATATTTTCCGCCTACCTTCTGGAGTATAGCATAAACCACTCAGATATAGATATTTTAACTTTTTTATTTCGTCATCACGAGATCGCAACTTCTTACCCCCGTCATCACGAGATAGCGATAGCTATCGTGGTGATCCAGAGATTGCCACACTCACTCTGTAAGTTCATGACAGGGCAGGAGGGTGGATTGCCACGCCTATTATATAGGCTCGCAATGACCAAGATATATTAATAATATATCCAAACCTTTGTGTGATAAGCTATATAATTATATCCACATGCTTTGCACCTATAACGTTGCTTATTTTTTATACACGATTTCCATACTTATATCTGTTAATTATTTCTATTGCTTCATTTTGACATTATTTTTTTGTCTATACCTAGTAAACACTCCCATGCTATACTCCCCTTTACATTTAATAGAGCTAGGGTATACGTGGTTTTTTACTATCCATAATATTTTTAGTATTTTTTCTTGCCATATTTGTAACTTTGTTTATCGTTAATTTGAGGTAGTTGGTAGGAAGATTGCAAGTGTTATCCTTAAAAAAGGAAATCCTTAGTGTATTGCTATGTGTTTATGTTCTGTATCCAATTGAGCTTTTTGGCTACGCTTGGGAAAGGGGGAAGGGTAAAAAATATATTGATTACAGTGCAACTTTCGATTCAGGATATAAAACTTCATTTCATTATGAGTTAGATTCAGGCGATTCCATACACTTTAAGGACAATACCAGAAAACTTATTTTATCCCGCTATGATGGAGCGTGGATTGTCCAATAGATTTACTCTTATCAGTAAAATCGATATTCAAAGGATAAGTAGTAACTTGAATATACACAGAAAAGAAGAGGCTGATTATGTTAATAATAACGATCCATTTAAAAATGAGACAAAATCATACACCATGAGATCTGAACGAATTTATCTAAAAGATTTTAAGATAAATATGAATTTCATGGCTGTTGATTATGAAATTGGAATGCGAACTTTATTACATAAATGGGATAATCAGCGTATTTCTTTCGATACAGTGTTAGGCTTTCCAGCTGCTATCCAAGGGGAAGGGGATTATGATGTTGCAAATCCTTCGTTAAAGTTAGAGGTTTCCTACGCAAGAAATTTTGATTTTTACAATCTAAAAGGAAATTTTTTTGAAATGATGATAGCAAGCAAATCGAATCCAAAAGTAAAAAAGAAAGAATTATTTTTCACTGTTATTCTAGGACTAAAGCTCTCGAAACAAGCCTCTCTGATTCTTGCTTTTGAAAATAACCACTTATATAAAAATTCTTTTGAAAGATATGTTTTTACAAATATTTATAAAAAAGTAACAACTCAAAACATAGATGAAGAGCTAAAAGAAAAATTAAAATCTCATATAGAGGAACATTCATTGTTTAATGAGAAAAAACTGAAAGAAAAATCCAAACAAAAATAGCTTATAAAATTGATAATACTTATGAACTATGCTTTGATTATTTTTATAAGTTTGGTAAAAATGTAAAGTCTCATGTTGTTAAATTTTCCTTAGTTAGGCACTTCTAGGTATTAAAAATAAATACCAAGAATATATAATACAATAGTGACTTATTGTGTTAAAGGCTACAATAACCTTCAAATTATTGTCAAAGGGTTATTTTTTCATTAATATAATCACAAATTTATTATTTGAGAGAGAATATGCAACTAAAAAAGATAGATAAGCAAATCAATAATAAGATGCAAAAGGTGATACTAGGTGGAGGACAAGACAAAATAGATAAACAGCACAGTTCTGGCAAATTAACTGCACGTGAGAGAATCGAGATATTATTAGATACGGATTCTTTTGATGAGATAGATGCTTTCGTTGAGCATAGGTGTCAGAATTTTGGTATGGGAGAGAAAAACTTTCCTGGGGATGGTGTTATTGTGGGACATGGAACAATTAATGGGCGTCTAGTTTTTGTATATAGCCAAGATTTTACTGTTATTGGGGGGTCTTTAGGAGAAGTACATTCTCAAAAAATAAACAAGGTTCAGGATTTAGCATTAAAGCTAAAAGCTCCCATTATTGGCATTAATGATTCAGGGGGAGCTAGAATTCAGGAAGGGGTTGATTCACTCAAAGGTTATGGAGAAATTTTTCAAAGAAACGTGGATGCATCTGGAATTATACCACAAATTACTCTGATTATGGGACCATGTGCAGGAGGAGCTGTTTATTCACCTGCTCTTACTGACTTTATTTTTATGGTTGATCAAACCTCTTATATGTATGTGACAGGACCGGATGTGGTAAAAACTGCAACACATGAAGATGTTACTCATGAACAGCTTGGTGGAGCTCAAATTCATATGAAAAAGAGTGGTGTCAACGACTATGTAGCTGAAAATGATATAGAATGCTTGCAAATGACAAGAAAATTATTTGATTTTCTTCCATCTTCTAATACAGCTAACCTACCTGTTTATAAAACCCATGACCCTGCAGATAGGATAGAGGTATCCTTAGAAACACTAGTGCCTGAGGATAGTACAAAACCATATGATATGAAACAACTGATTGAAAGGGTTGTAGATGAGGGAGACTTTCTTGAAATAAAAGAAAATTTTGCAAAAAATATAATTGTAGGGTTTGCAAGGTTTGAAGGACGCCCTGTTGGCATTGTTGCAAATCAGCCTTTATGTATGGCAGGATGCTTGGATATAGATGCTTCTGTTAAGGCAGCAAGGTTTATCAGATTTTGTGATGCGTTTGGTATCTCAATAATCACATTTGTGGATGTGCCAGGGTTTTTGCCAGGGGCAGACCAAGAGCATAAAGGTATTATCAAACATGGAGCAAAATTATTATATGCGTATGCTGAAGCTACTGTGCCAAAAATTAGTTTGATCGTAAGAAAGGCATATGGCGGGTCATATATCGTTATGAACTCAAAACACTTAAATGGAGACATAAATTTAGCATGGTCCAATACAGAAATTGCTGTAATGGGGGCAAAAGGAGCAACAAAAATATTATATAAAAACTATAAAGTATCTCAAAAAGAAAAAGATATGCTAATCAATGAATATGAAGAAAAATTTTGCTCTCCTTTAGTTGCTGCTTCTCGTGGATATTTAGACGATATAATCAAACCACATCGTACAAGATGGAGACTATGTAAATACCTTGCCATGCTTGAAAATAAAAAAATTGAAACTCCTTGGAAAAAACATGATAATCTACCACTGTAAAGTTATTTTTTACTAAGAGATTTGCTTGATGTTGGAAGAAATAAATATTAAACATGGTCATAGGCAGAGATTAAAATAAAGGTTTTCTAAATCTTCAATAAGAACTTTAGTAGATTATGAAATCCTTGAGATGTTATTATTCTATATAATACCAGTTAGGGATACAAAACCTCTTGCAAAGCTTTTGTTAAAAAAATTTGGAAGTTTAATAGGAGTAGTTAATGCTGAACCAACTCAATTTGCTGGAATAAAAGGCATTGGGCAATCTGTTGTTATCTATCTTAAGCTGCTAAAAGATTTTTTTAGCCGTTTGCATATTTCAAATAATTCAGAAAAAAGGTACATGTTTTAAATAACTGGAATTCTGTGATTAACTACTGTAATTTAACTATGGGGTTTCAGAAAACAGAAAGCTTTAAAATATTGTATTTGAATTCAAAGAATATTTTAATCAATGAAGAGGTAATTGATTATGGTACAGTTGATAGAATCGCCATACACCCTAGAGAAATAGTGAAAAATGCTCTGATTCACTGTGCATCTGCTGTGATTTTGGTGCACAATCACCCAAGTGGTGAAGTTGCACCATCTAAGCAAGACATAGAATTGACTAATACGATTGCCTCTGGCTTAAAAGTAGTCAACATAACAGTGCATGATCATATAATAGTTTCACATAATGACTATTATTCCTTTAAAACTAATGATTTAATTAGAGTGTAATGATGTTGTATTTTACAATTTGTTAGATAAAATGCTAGTAATATACTAGATTAAGGAGGAAACAGCAGATGTTGAAAACAACGAGGTTAATTTATGTCACAAACTAGCATGACATTAACACCTAAAATTATATCTAGCTATATTGTCGAAAAGTGTGCAGCTTTGGGCATACATGATACTAGTCAGATGAAATTACAAAAACTTGTTTTTTTTGCGTGGATTTGGTATGGAGTTTTATATAAAAAAAACTTTTTGATGAAGAGCCTGTAGCATGGGAACACGGACCACTTTTTCAATCTCTTTGGAAACAAACAAGCATTTTTGGGCGTAATCCAATCACAGCAGAAAACTTAAGATATGGGAGTAAAGATATTAAAGACAAGGTATTATTGGAATATTTAGACAATGTTATTGCTAATTATGGTAAATATTCAGCGTATGAACTCAAAGACAAATCACATAAGGAATTTTGGGATAAGTCTCATAAGACAGTAGATCAAGTAATAAGCTGGGATGATGCTGTAGGGTTTTTACACTGATGAGCCATATTATTCCTGGTCTAGTGCTAGAGTACAGCAATTACACAAAGCTCTCGTCTGAGATTCAAGATATAGCAAGTAATTTGATTCGAGAAAATTGTAGAAGTAGTATAGATTAATTATCATAACCTAATCAAGATACTGAAAGATCATGGATGCAATTTTGTTGCTGAGGGTGAAAGGCAGTCATGAAACATGGTATAGCCCTATAACTAAAGTGAAATTTACCGTGAGTAAAACTATTAAAGCAAAAGGGACTTTTTATGGCGTACTTAAGCAAGCAGGAATAAAGATAAACCCTTAATTTAAACAAATACAAATGCTTTTTATTGTCAATTTTTGTAGCGAATCTTAAAGTAACAAGTGTGATTTTTTGAACAAATATTAAAAAGAATTATGAAGCTGTTAGTTGGGTTAGGTAATCCTGGAACAAAATACCAGCATACCAGGCATAATGTTGGTTTTAATGCTATAAGGATTATTGCAGATAAATATGAAGTTTTAGGTTTTCAAGATAAGTTTGATGGTCAGATGGCAAAGGTAAAAATTTTTGATGAGCAAATATCATTATTTATGCCAAT
>CAZJPD010000041.1:0-6609 GCA_964547795.1 uncultured Candidatus Midichloriaceae bacterium
ATTATTTTTTCTTTTAAGTTATTTAGATAAATTTCATGAGATAAAGTTTTATTTTTGATTTCATTTCTTGCTCTATGAAGACGCCGCTCTTTAATTCTTAATAATTCTTTCTTTGTACCCTCTTCCAATTTTTTTATCTCACAAGATAAATTTTTTTTGGATTCTTCAATCTTTTTTTCTATGTCAACAACACTTTTCAGCAATTCATTTGATTTATTGATATAATCATCTACCTTGCTTTTTCTTATATCAGTAATTTTGCTATATTTGTTACAGAATTCTCTGCCTACTGTTAGGTAAGTAAGCAAAAATATGAGAAGACACCAGAAAAACTGACTTGGAAAATATGTAAACTCTAAATGAGGCATACACGTCCCTATAACTAGCTAGATAAAAAACATCAACAATAGTGCTATCAAAAATGCAAATAATCCCATTGCTTCCGCAAGCCCTGCTCCAATGAATGCACCTTTCAACAGCTTGTCTTCAGTAGAGGGGTTTCTTGCTATACCGTTAAGTAATGCAGAAAATATATTGCCGATTCCAATAGCTGCACCAAACATTGCTATTGAACTCAATCCAACTCCGATATACTTTAAAGCCTCTAATTCCACCCCTCTCCTCCTTTTTAGTTAATATTTAATACAAGTTTAAAGCATCACCTAAATATGCACAAGTCAAAATCGAAAATATGTAAGCCTGCAGAATCGCTACAAGTATCTCAAACCCTGTTAATATTGTCAATAAAATTAATGGCAAAACCCCAAAAATGCCAGATAAAATTACGAAACTTGCTAGAACCTTTAATACAACATGTCCTGCTGTCATGTTAGCTGCAAGACGTATGGAAAGGCTAACAGGGCGTGCAAGATATGCAAAAAGTTCAATGACTATCATTAATGGAGCTAAAAACATTGGTGTCCCCTTGGGTAGTAGAATTGAAAGGTAACTTGGTCCATTCTTTATAAAACCTACTATTGTAACCAAGGTGAATACAAAAATAGCTAAAGCAAAAGTTACAGAAAAATGGCTTGTAGTTGTGAATGCAAAAGGAATAATGCCCATAATGTTGCTAATTAAAATAAAATTAAATAACGTGAATATTAAGGGGCAGAATTTTTTTGAATTTTCCCCAGCCGTAGAATACAAAAGATCGTCAATCATCTTGAAAATTGTTTCTCCACAAATTTGTATTTTTCCTGGAACTAAATTTATTCTTAGGCAAGCTATCTTACAAAGTACAAGCAATATTAGATAAGTTATAAAAAGTGCTATGGTAGAATTGGTAATAGCAAAGTTATGGCCAAACACATTCAAATCCACTATAGAATAAACAGAGAATTGTTTTAAGGGATCGAGCATAAACTTTTTTTGTTATTCCCATCAATTTGTTCATTAAATACCATTAAATTATATAAAATTCAAAAATAACTTTACTTTCTACATTTACAAATAATTTTTTGAAAATACTTCTTGACTGTGTTGTTTTTTACTTTAGCCTTTGAATTATATTTTAACATTTTAGGAGGTTTTATTATGGTTGATGGTAAAGTTACTGTTGATATGGGTCCTGACAAAATCAATGTTGGTGGTTCAGTTAGTGGTGAAACAGATTCTGGGACAGGCTGGAAAGCTGGTAGTAGTGTGGACTCTTGGAGGAAACTGAGGTGTTAGTGTAGAAATAAGGTTCTTAGATACCAACACCCCTCTTAAAACTAGCATGGACGAAGGAGTAAATATGATGATGCAATGCATAGATACATTTGAAAAGCATATCCAACTATTGAGTATGGTGCATAGAGGAGTTATTCCTCCCGAATCTCTGCTTTATAACAATTATGACTCATGTTTTTGTTGCTTGCAGCAAAGTGATGCAAATAAGTATTTGTTGTCAGGACATCAAGACACGTTAAGTGGATCGCAGGATTTTGTTATGACTAACGATATTTTTCTGAAAAAATTTCCAGATGAAGAAGGAGGTCATGTGGATATAGATAGAAAGGGCGTTGGTGTAGGGTATGGAGAGGATGGAGTGTCTATTGAGGGTGGTGTGGAATACGATAAAACCCCATATGTTGAAGTAGAAAGCCAAGGAGATTCTATTGATTGGGGAGTAAGAGTTGATTCTGAAGGAAACATAGGTGCTGGTGTAGTGTGGGAGTTTTGATAACTTGTGCACTGGGATAAAAATTAGTTCCTTAGATACAACACACAGATAGGTGGGAGCATTAAAAGTGTAGGGCATTGAATATGATTACCAATTTTTTGCACTTTCTTTTTTGCAGGTCTTCATTATCTGTCTTTTATTGGTAATGCTATGTTTTATATAATTTTAGCTTTTTGATATAATTTATTTTGATTTTTACCTATATCTCACTTAGTGATAAACAATTATAATATACATGTGTTTAACAATGAAAGAAGTAATATTGAGTGGTGCAGTTGGCAGATTGGAAGGTAGATATTACCCAGGAAATAATAAATGTGCTCCAGCTGTACTTGTATTGCACTCACATCCACTACATGGTGGAACGATGAATAACAAAATTATCTATCATACTTTTCATACTTTTGTAAAAAATAACTTTTCAGCATTAAGATTTAATTTTAGAGGCGTAGGGAAGTCATTAGGTACTTTCGATCATGGGCATGGAGAGTTAATAGATGCTACAACAACACTAGATTGGTTACAGGGTAGAAACCCTGAAGCATCTAGCTATTGGGTAGTGGGTTTTTCTTTTGGGGCTTGGATTGCAATGCAATTACTGATGAGAAGACCTGAGATTGATGCTTTTATAACGATTGCACCCCCAGCTTCTTCATATGACTTTAACTTTCTTTCACTATGTACCACCCCTGGTCTTATAATTCAAGGAACAGATGATAAGATTTCAAAGGAAAAAGATACTTACACTCTCTATGAAAAATTAGCAGAACAACGAAACTCAAAAGTGGAATATGCTTCAATCAAGAACGCAGACCATTTCTTTCTAAATCATAAAGAAGATTTAGTGTATACCATCGATCAATTCATAAAACCTCGAATCAACAGACCAACACGACCAAAAAAGATGAGAAGAAATAGAAAAAGAAAAATGACAGAAATCTAATACCAAATCATTGGGGATGGCATATAGAAGATGTCGATTTCTTTCATAGTAAAAAATACATGTGGTAATGCAAGAAAAGGGGTAATTGCGACAGCAAATGGTCAGATACATACTCCAGCTTTTATGCCTGTTGGAACATCTGCTACAGTTAAAGCAATGTTACCTGAATCTTTAATTGAAACAGGTACGGAAATAATTTTAGGAAACACCTATCATTTGATGCTGAGACCAGGAGAAGATGTTATTGCTAAATTAGGTGGATTACATAAATTTATGAATTGGAACAAACCTATCTTGACTGATTCGGGTGGATTTCAAGTAATGTCCTTATCATCTTTAAGAAAAATTACTCCGCAAGGAGTAGAATTTAACTCTCATTTAGACGGGAAAAAATATTTTTTAACTCCACAAAAATCAATTGATATACAGTATAAATTAGGAAGCAATATTTCAATGATATTTGATGAATGCACTTCCTATCCAGTTAATTATGAATATGCAAAAAAATCCATGTTGCTTTCGCTTAGTTGGGCAAAAGAATCAAAAGATGCTTTTAATGATAGGAAAGGGTATGGGATATTTGGTATCATACAGGGTAGCACCTTTGAAGATTTAAGGAAAGAGAGCATAAAAGGTCTTTTGAATATTGGATTTGATGGATATGCCATAGGTAGTCTTGCAGTTGGAGAAGGTCATGACAAGATGGTTGAGATACTAGACTTCACGATACCATATATCCCATATAATAAACCGAGATACTTAATGGGGATAGGGAAACCAATAGACATAATTGCCTCTGTTAAAAAAGGAGGCGATATGTTTGATTGCGTCCTTCCCACTAGGTCAGGAAGAACAGGGCAGGCTTTTATAAGTGGAGGAACTATCAACATTAAAAATCAGCAATACATTCTGGATGATTCTCCTATTGATAAAAAATGTAAGTGTCATACGTGTAAAAACTTCAGTAGAGGCTACTTGAATCACCTAATTAAAAATAATGAGATACTGGGGGCTATGCTACTAACATGGCACAATATAGCATACTATCAAAATTTGATGCAGAGATTGAGAAAACTGATTGAAGAAGGTGGTATACATAATTTTGCAAACACAGAGCTTATTTAATGTGTTGGATTTCCAATATCATTTTTTAGAAATGACTTAATATTTTCAGAAACTAGACCTTCTGTGTTTTTTAATTTATCAGCAATGTCTTGTATCTTTAAATGTTGTCTTCCAAGTTTAATCCGAGATGTGTTGCATTCAATAGCATTGATCAATTTTTTAATTTCATTTTTGTCTGTCATTTACGATATCGTATTTTGATACACAAGATTCTAACAATGAAGCAGTATAACTTTTTACTTAAGGATTTTTCATAAGTTTCTTATCATTCCAAAACTGATCCCTGCATCAGCTCAATTCTACATTATTCCTTTAATTTCTCTATCTCAGACTTGTTTAAACCCGTAAACTTAGCAATCATCTCTGCTGTCATTCCCTCAGAGAACATTTCTTTAGCTATTTCAATATTTCTTTCTAACTTTCCTTCCTCTCTACCTTCCTCTTTACCCTTTTCGTAATTTGTAGTACTAACTTTTTTTAAGGCACTTGCTTCTGCTCTTAACCATTTTAACCTTTCCTCGTATGCTTCTTTTTCTGCCTTTGTGAAATTCATTATATTCACTATCTCCATTGCTTTCCTTATTTTTGGATTATCTAATTCCTTCGGCAAATTCTCTATATCTAATAACTCATATTTTGCTAAGAAACCCGCCCACATATCCAATGCACTTTTTACTTTCTTCAATAACTTACCTAAATCTTCATTCCTTTCATTATCAAATTTATTTAACTCTATCGTGTGCAACTCTAAGTCTGGGAAAAATGCTTTCTTTTCCCTATCATCCCTTATCCTAAACGCTATATTTAATAAAGCGATAGAGTGGGGATATTCTCAGTCTCCTAAAATGCTTTACTCTACTTAATGCAACTGAACCTGGAAGGTGCAAATTACTTTTAAGCCCCCTAATTTTTTCTACTAGGACTTTATTTTTTATCTTTAAAATTTTCAGTTCCTTTTCTACCTACCTTTCAAATATTATTTAGATGTCATTATTCATTCATCATATGATTGATCAATTCTTCAGAATTCCTCAGCAGTACAATAATCACCTTACTTATGAAGTTTACTTGCTATTTTAAGAAGCATATAGTCCTCTAGTTCTTCATATTTTTCTGCTGACATAACAACAGCAACATTCTTCTTATTTTCCCTTATATACACTGGTGCTTTGGAGGAATCTTTTTCACTCCTGCAAAATTTTGCTCTGCTTCATGTATACTTAGTGTACTTAGTATTGTCATGGCATTTCTCTTGTTAATTAAACCTTCTCGAGCTTTATCACATTTTATCAAACTTTAGTAATGCTAAATAACTTATCACTTTTACCCCACACCTTATTAGTAAGCTCAGTTCGGAGTTTTTTTGATCATGTGCAAATGGAATAAAGGGTCTTGTAGTAGTTATGACAAAATTACTTATGTAGCAAAAAATAGTATTAAATTTATCGAGAAATGCCTTATTACCATGTATAGGGAGTTTTGTGCTAAAATGATGCAATATATATGCTTTTTATTAATCAACCATAATATGATCGCTATAGAGATATAAAACTCCGCACTGAGGTAGATCGGATTTTGCTATTTTCTTTGCATCTTTCTGAGCCAAAAAGGTATGCACCACCTGATACATTTAAATTTTACCAGTTTAACTGTGTACTGCAATTGATGGTTTCAAACACCAGCTTGTAGCTTTATTTTGTATTGCTTTTTTGTGTGTCTTGCATAGAATTCATCATTTCTTCATAGTGACTTTTTAGTTTCATTTCCTCAAAAATTTCCTTAAAATACTCAAAATATTGTTTATTATCACCTTTTTGTATCTCTTCTATTATTGCATCTGGATCAGAATGTGAACCACTACGATCTAAATATCTTTTAAATGCCTTAAATGTGACTAAAGAGTCATTTTTTCTCATTTCTTCTAAAATCTTTTTAAGTTTTCTTTGGGGTTTAAGAAATGCAAAAAAGTACTCAAGGACGTGACGCATTGCATTCAATAACATCACTTGATACTCGTTTTTGTTACCATTTTGAATATCCTGAATAATATGCCAGTAAGATTCGTAGTTATTTCTTATGCTATCTGGGGCTAGCTTTTTAATTTCACTTCTTTTGTATTTTGTAATCTTATAATATTCTACATTGTCTTTCCGAAATTTATCTCTCCCCTTAGTAAACTCGTGGAAAAAATAAAGATGATGTGTCAATAATATAATTTGCTGATATTCCTTCTCAATGAAGTACTTAAAGATCAATTCGCTAACTTCAAACACTAAATTTAGACCAAGACTAGAAATTGGATCGTCAATTATGATAATGCGATTGCTTGGGTTTATATTTTCTTCAGCATCATCAGTCGTGCCATGACAAAGTT
>CAZJPD010000041.1:6619-7089 GCA_964547795.1 uncultured Candidatus Midichloriaceae bacterium
TTTTCCCATTTCTAACAATATGATATGAGTTAACTTTCTTGTTTGTACCATTTTGTCCCGAAAATTCCTTTATTTCAAAGCCTGATAAATTACATTCCTGTAAATGCCCGTTTATGTTAGCTATACTTTAATCCATATTCTTTATATTTTTTTGTAAGTCTTTTATTTTGCCCTCTAGTTTTGTAATATCTCCTTGAACAATGTTTTTTATAACTTTTGCGTTGTTTTCCTTGTTTTCAAGCTCTTTTAACTTTTTTTCATAACCTTTGATGTCACCTTCATATTTTAAATAAAAATATCCCCAAGCTTTACTTCTGTTGTCTTGAATGGAGCTTTTCTTGTGTTTAATTTTCTCGTTAAAAACATTTATCTCGTCATTTTTTTTATTAATTATACCATTTATTTCATCTATTAAAGTTTTTGTTTTTTCTAACTCAAAATTTTGACTTGGCTCTTTAATCTTGTTTTCA
>CAZJPD010000042.1:0-6686 GCA_964547795.1 uncultured Candidatus Midichloriaceae bacterium
TATTTAACATTTTTAGCTTTTGGTTTATTAGGTTTATAAGTGCAGAAATATGAAATGGCTTCTGTAAATCAGATGATGGCTTGTGTGAAATTGTTATAATGACTGAGAAATCTTCACAGTGCATAACCTTTTCATCTACAATAACCAAAATACCCTTGGTGTTTACCTGACTCAGATTATTTACAGTTAAAACGCCAAGTTTTTTATATAATTCTAAACCCTTTAAAGCATATTCTATGTAATTATTATCACTAAATACAATTATCATATTTACTGCTTACAGTAGCTATTTTACAGATCCTTGTTGTGCTTGTGAGCTAAATTTACCAACATTTTCAAGGACTTGTTTAAAGACACCAAATTTATTCCCCTCAAAGGTTATCTTTTCCGCATCATAACTCAAAGATTTAGCATCACTTTTAGCATAAACTTTTACATCATTTACAATATCCTTTTTATCAAACTTTATTGATATGATGTTTTGCTTCTTCAACTTAGGAGTGAAAAATGCTACCTGCTTATATTGACGCTCCATGTAATAATATGCTTTTGGTGCAAAGCTGGACTTAGTGGTAGGCTCACCTAATATATCAATGACTTCTTGTTTTGAAGTTTTATTTACTTTAATTAAATCCAGTTTACTTTTATTGATTAAATAACCGGTATTTTCCAAGCTCTTATTACATGAAACAAGAGAAAAAATGGATATCAAAAATAATGTTATTTTAAGTGTTCTATTTTTCATATCTTTATTATTTTTATTTCTTTTTGCACTTTTCTTCCTTCTTTTTAAGTTATCCTTCAAAGCTTGAGATAAGGTTTGTAGTTTTTTTTCCTTCATAAAGGCTTACCATCATATTTGCTACCTATCATACTTTCAAACTTTCTTAAATCCTTTTTATCAAAATTACCAATCTTTTTTATCATTCTTTGCATTTCAAAAAACTGTTTCAAAAGTTTATTAATATCCCAAACTGAAGTTCCTGAACCTTTTGCAACTCTAGTTTTCCTTGAAGCATTCATTAATTTGGGAAACATTTTTTCCTTTCTTGTCATAGAATCTATTATTGCCTCTTGCTTTGTAATTATGTTGGGATTCAACTTATCTGCACCTAATTTTGCCTTGATGCTTTTTAAGCCTGGCAACATGCCCATCAAAGAGGAAATACCTCCCATCTTTTTCAGATTTTTTAATTGCTTACGTAAATCTTCCATATCAAAAATTCCCTTTTGCATTCTTTTTGTAAGTTGCTCTACTTCCTCCTCATTTAGCACATCAGCAGCTTTTTCGACTAGAGTTACTACATCACCTATGTCCAAAATTCTTGATGCTATCCTTTCTGGGTGAAATTTTTCAAAATCCGAAATTTTTTCTCCATGTCCAATAAATTTGATAGGACATCCGGTAATATGTTTAACACTAAGTGCTGCACCACCTCTAGCATCTGCATCCACCCTAGTTAATATTATTCCTGATAAATCAACTGCATCATGGAATTGTTTAGCACTGTTGACAGCATCCTGCCCAGCCATAGAGTCGGCTACCAAAAGGGTCTCCATAGGAGTAGAAACCTTTTTTATTTCTACGATTTCATCGATTAGTTTTTCATCTGTGTGCAATCTACCAGCAGTATCTAAAATAATTACATCAAAAAGGTTCGTCTTCCCCTCATTTATCGCCCCTTTTACTATCTCTACAGGCTCTTGTTCTTCAATAATAGGTAATGTTTCAATTGATACTTGCTTTCCCAAAACTTCCAGCTGTTTCTGTGCTGCAGGTCTATAAGTATCCAACGACACCAACAGCACCTTTTTCTTATGCTTTTTTCTCAAGTAGATAGCAAGTTTTGCTGCTGTAGTCGTCTTACCTACCCCTTGTAATCCAATTAGCATAACAACGGCAGGTGGGGTAGTTTTTAGGTTAATCTCGTTATTTTCAGTTTGAAGTGTATTTATTAATTCGTCATGAACAATTTTTACTATCATTTGCCCAGGAGTAATGCTTTTTAGCACTTCTGTGCCTAAAGCTTTTTGTCTAACACTATCGATAAAATCTTTTGTTACACCCAATGCTACATCTGCTTCTAACATTGCTATTCTTATCTCACGTAACGCCGTATTTAAATCAGATTCTGAAATACTTCCTTTGCGTTTGATTTTGTCAAAAATTTTTGTAAGATTTTCTCCTAATAAAGAAAACATGAACCCTATACACCGATAAACAACAAGTATGGTAATACCATGTTGCAGTGAAGTAAATAAAAAATAACGAATTAGCACACTTGTAAAATTAGCTAATATACTTCACATTCCTTTCCCAAAAGACAACCGAACTCTTCTAAAAACTTTTCCTTAATAATTTGATCTAGTTGCTTATAATTAAATAACTTATCTTTTTCTAGTTCCATGGATGTCATCGTACAGTTTGGAATTCCACAAGGAAGAATATAATTAAAAAATTTCATATCAGTGTTCACGTTTATGGCAACACCATGATAAGAAACCCATTTCTTCAGTTTTATTCCTATAGATACGATTTTTTTCTTTAACTTATTATCCTCTATCCATATACCAATATTTTCATCATCCATTTTAGCTATAATCCCGTTTTGTTCTAAGATACTTATCACACATTTTCCAAGTTTTTTAATAAAGAGTTTTAAATCAGGCTGACCTCTGAATACTTTATTTAAGTCTAGCATAATATAGACAATCCTCTGTCCTGGTCCATGGTATGTAAACTTACCACCTCTATCCGTGTAATAATATGGCACATCGATCTTTTTAAGTATCTCTACATCACTTGCACTTCTACCAGCTGTATAAATACTTGGATGTTCTAAAAGCCAAATTACTTGATTATCAGTACCTTCAATGATTTTATCTACCTTCTCCTTCATATAATCTAAGGCAAAGTCATAACTAATGCTACGATACGAGTAGACAAAATCAATCTGTTCCATTTTATCAAGGCAATTGAGATGTTAGTAACATTTTAGTTGTACATAACAGAACACAGGAGAGCCATATACAACTAAGGTATAGATATTTTAACTTTTTTATTCCGTCATCACAAGGTTGCAACTTCTTATCCCCGTCATCACGAGATCGCAACAGCGATCGTGGTGATCCAGAGATTGCCACACTCACTCTGTGAGTTCGCAATGACAGGGCAGGAGGATGGATTGCCACGCCTACTGCTATAGCTCGTAATGACGAAAATATATTAATGATATGTCCCAACCTTTGTGTGATAAGCTATATAACCCAAGCCCCCCTTTTCACGATCTAACAAACACAACAAAGATTTTGTACCCAAGCAGAGCAACAACACATGAGACCCTATAGGAAGCTAAACTATATACCTGTTCTTTTCAAACTATAAAAAAACTTATCTGATTACTGTCACTGCCCTTCTATTTTTTGCTAAATCTTCCTTAGAATCACCAATTACAGCAGGTCTTTCTTTACCAAAGCTAATTACAGTCAACCGACTTGGATTAATACCATGTTGCACCAAATACTCCTTTACAGTATTCGCCCGTCTTTCACCAAGAGCTAAGTTATACTCAATTGTACCTCTTTTATCACAATGACCCTCAATAACAAAATTAAGATGTGAGTACTCTCTCATAAAATTTACCTGTTTATCGAGAATAGCTTCACTTTGGCTAGATAGGTCTGAATTATCAAAGGCAAAAAATACCTTGCTTCCAACTTTGTTTTCAAATTCTTCAAAGGCTACAGGAGATGCTGTACTTACTCCATACTCCCCACTGGAACTTTCTTGTGATTTATGAGTACACCCAATCACTCCAAATAAAGCTATTGAGCAAATAGTCAGTAGTACTTTTTTCATTTAATCCCTCGTAATTTTATATTCATTTCTTTAAGGCTACTACCTTATGTTCTTTTAGTCAAATACTTAAATTTAATTATTAAAATTAATCCGAATTGTACTTAAGGAGTAAGAAATCAATAAATCATGATAAACAAAAAGTTTGTCGTTTCTGAATTGATAACTTATCAAAACAACTAAAAGATTGGAAAAGATATTAACGGGGCAACAATGGTGTGCTAAAGCACCTAATACTTTTTGTATCTTATTTTTCACTTTTTTTAGATGTTTTCTGTATAGATGTTTTTCTCCAAGATTTTGCCATATATTTTATCTAGTATATAATTCTTCTTTGCACTACTTGGAGTATCATATAGCTCAGTGAGATTATATTGATTATCAGTTGCGTTTCCATATATTCTATCTATGGAGTGATCTGTATGTTTCGTACCACCTATAGATGCAAGCAAAAGGAAAAATATAATTTTTTGAGGATTACACGATGCAGAAGGGATTCTAAACTCAATGCGTCTATTATACACATTGCTTTCAGGTATTCTAACAGCAGTAGTTCTATTATTGCCTCCCCAACTAACATTGATAGGAGCCATAAAATTAGGGATAAATCTATCATATTCTTCTAAACTATCTCCACAGATAAAGTAAAGAGATTGATTTAACATCAACAACACAGCACTAATAACACTATTTAGTAACTTATTGGTGCTTATTGTTCCTTCTGAAAAAATATTACGTTCTCCCTAATCATGTAGACTAAGATGAAAGTGCATGCTTGACCCATAGTCGTTCTTGAATGGCTTGGGATCAAATAGTATTTCTGACCCTAACTTCTCTGCAGTGGAAACTAAATTAGATTTTATTGCATCAATACTATTTAGCAATCTTGAAATGTTTGAAGTATGATTTATTTGTATTTCAAACTGGCTTAATCCTTTTTCTTCTTCAAGTATTATACCATTTGCCCCAAGTTCTTTTTTAAAGTTTCCTACCTCTTTTATAGCTACTAACTTCTTACCTTGATCTCGCAAATAAAATTCTATCTCTACTCCAAATTTGGGAATGATGCTAAACCGTCTATCTAGTACACCAGTTAATTTATCGATCTCTTGACTAAAATCTTCTAACTCTAACAAACTCATGATTTATTATAAAATCACATCAATGATATTTACTTTTTCCTCATTTCTTTAGGGACTTCAGGCATATTCTTCAAGGAATTTTTTTTATCCTTATCATATACTTCAATCACCTCTTCTGAATTCACAAAAGGGTTTTTCGGTATCTTTATTTTATAGCCTCCATTTTTTATAAACTCGTTATCTCTTGGAGACCTTTTATTCTTAAAATTTTCTTGCATCGTCCCGTATTTACTTCTACTACCATTTCCCGAGCAGCCAAAAAGAAATATCAGTAAGAGCAACAATAGGCAATTTTTCACAAATCCGACCATATTTTTACAATTTGGATTTATAATAATCCTAAGGGTCTCAAAGTAAAAGGCAATACTTTTCAATTGTAAATTCAGTTATTTATTGCTATTTACTAAATTTAATAAAATATATTTTACTCTTAATGCAGGCATTAATCTGGTTTATTGTAATCATAACGCCCATAGTCTTTATTCATGAATTTGGACATTTTTTCTTTGCTAGACTATTTGGTGTTAAAGTTGATGTCTTCTCCATAGGGTTTGGAAAACCATTGTTTAAATGGAAAGACAATAAGGATACTACCTGGCAAATAGCTCTCATCCCTCTGGGTGGTTACGTTAAAATGCATGGAGATGAAGGAGTTGCGGGTAATCCTGATGTAAATAAACTGGAAAATTTAAGTGAAGAAGAGAAGAAGTTATCATTTTATCACAAAAAGTTATGGCAAAAGGCATTGATTGTGTTTGGAGGACCATTTGCAAATTATGTGCTAGCCATAGCGATATTTACAAGTATTGCTCTTCATAGCGGAGTAATGGAATTTAAAACTGAAGTTAGTAGAGTACAAGAAGGCTCTCCTGCTCAAAAAGCGGGTATTCAGGTTGGTGATATTATAGTGGAATTAAATAGTAAAAAAATTAAATTGGCTCGTGATTTAGCATCAACATTAATGTTAAATGTAAAAGATGAAATTACCATAGGATATGTTAGAGGTAATACTTATTTTACTGTCAACATCATTCCTAATTTTGTGGAAGTGAGGGGTGTTGCTGAAGAGCAAATTAAACAACCTGTAATTGGAGTAATGTTCGAGAAATACAATTACACAACAGTAGGGCCGCTTGAGGCAATTACACGTTCAATAGAGCAAGCTCTTGACTTTTCGTACACTACGTTACAGGCTATTTTGCAGATGCTAACAGGTCAACGTAATACTGATGACATAGGTGGACCAATCAAAATAGCAAAGTACTCTGTGAAAATGGCAGAGCAAGGCTTTCTAACGTTTTTACATTTAGTGGCACTAATTTCACTTAATCTGGGTTTGGTAAATCTATTACCAATACCAATGTTAGATGGTGGACATTTGTTTTATTATACAATAGAAGCTATTATTGGAAGATCTATCAATTATACTGTACAAAACATGGGGTTTAAAATAGGATTTGCCATTATAATAAGTTTAATGATATTCGCATTTTGGAATGATTTAAGGAACGTAGAGTTTTTAGCTAACTTAAAAAAAATAATATTTAATTGATAAAAATATAATATGACTTTTATTAAAAATGTCGCTTTTATAGTAATTTTCTTATCGTGCGTTTGTAATATTTGTGCTTCTGAAAAGGTCAACAACATTAAGGTTATTGGTAACCAAAAAATTCTTCAAGACACGA
>CAZJPD010000043.1:0-1154 GCA_964547795.1 uncultured Candidatus Midichloriaceae bacterium
GGAAAATATAAAGACATTATTGAAAAAATGGGTAGTCAGGTTATAAAGAAAGAATATTGGGGACTGAGAAGTTTATCGTATGAAATTAAGAAAAATAAGAAGGGACATTATATATTTTTTGGTTTGGAGGCAACTCCAGAAATTATTAATAAGATTGAAAATGACTTTAAAATTAGTGAAGATGTGATAAAATTTTTAACAATCCGAGTTAATGAAATCGATACAAAGCCCTCTTTGATGATGCAAGCCCCAAGTGAAACAGAAAAAAAATAACAAAAGATGGAAAATCTAATACCTAATACACTATTATTTAATAGAGCTAATTTATCTCAAAAAGGACAGAAATGTCCGTTAGCTGATGTTGATGATAAACTTATCAATTATAAAAATATTGAATTATTAAAAGAATATATTTCAGAAAAAGGGAAAATAGTACCTTCCAGGATTACAAATGTATCTGCAAAAAAACAGAGAAAGCTTAGAGGGGCTATTAAGGTCGCAAGACATCTTGCTTTATTACCCTATACTATTCTATAATAAGCTGAGAAATATACTATGGAAACAATACTTTTAGAAAAAATAAAAAAACTGGGTGATGCAGGAAACCTGGTTACTGTTAAGGATGGATATGCACGTAATTACCTGCTTCCTAAAAACAAAGCATTAAAGGCGACAAAAGAAAATAAAGAGAAATTTCAAGCACAAAGAGATTTAATTAGAAAAAACAATGCTGAAAAAAAAGAAATAGCATTACGAAATTTCAAAAAAATTAATGGCAAGATTTTCTCCATTATCAGACAAGCTGGTGACGATGGTAAGTTATATGGTTCTGTTACTAATAAGGATATTGCTAATATAGTAGCTTCTAGTTCCAATATAGATATACTTGTAGAAAATGTTATTCTTCATAACAAAATAAAAGATATTGGACTCCATAGTATTGATGTGGAATTACATGCTGACGTTGAAGCAAAAATAAGGATTATTGTAGCAAGATCAGAAGAAGAAGCGAAAAGTACATTAGAAAAGGAAAATGGTGAAGATAAAGTGGGGTCAGGAAATGATAAAGAAAAAAATAGTCAAAATAAAATTTAAGTTATGGCAAGAGTTACTGTAGAAGATTGTATTCAATATGTTCAAAATAGGTTTGAATT
>CAZJPD010000043.1:1164-6532 GCA_964547795.1 uncultured Candidatus Midichloriaceae bacterium
ATTAGTTGTTGTTGCTGCTCAAAGAAGTAAAGAATTAAACTACGGAACACTTCCTGTCTCTTCTGATGTAACAACCAAAAGAAATCAAGGAGCTGTTCTTGCTTTAAGAGAAATTGCAACGGGAATATTGAATATTGAAATGTTAAAAAATTCTATAGTAAAAGAATCGATTACTGAAAATGATAATATAGATATGCAGAAAGAAAGTATCGATGAGATAGAGCAAGCAGTTGTAGAGAATGTTGAATCTTTAAAAAAAGATATATCATCCATGTCTCAAAAAAGCAAATATATCAAGATGAAGAGATTATAGAGGGATAATAAGGGGCTATTATTTATATTAAAGGGCAGGAGAAATACAGCGAATTCATAAGTTATATGATTACCCGAACTGTAGATAAGAAATATAGCATGGGACAGTAAGGTTTGGACAATAATCATAAAAAAGCTTTTACAATTTCTTGTCATCACGAGGTTGCAACAGCAGTCGTGGTGGTCCAGGAATTCCCCCATGTAAACATGGATTGCCACACCTACTGTTGTAGGCTTGCAATGACGGGTATGTATTGATACTATAATGTCTTAACCTCGCTGCTTTATGCTACGTATAATCATTTTGCATCACTTTTTTTGATAATTAATTTACGTTCAATCGCAAATAAGGCTTTTATCAATATACAATATGGAGCTGTAGCAGTGATTTAATATATCGCTAGAAATATGAGGTACGGCAAAGCCAAGCAAGGGACAAAATTTATAGGAAATTTTGTGTCACACCTATCGTACCTAGTGTGCATTTCTTTATAATGACGATAAATTGGGAAATAAAGTACGATACACTTGTTTACACGAAGCAACGATTTGTAATGCACCTGTATTACGTTTCTCATAAAACCCCTTAATACCGAAAGAATTGTGTAATGCACACGTAATACAAATGCTTATTTTTAGCTTGATTAAGTACATCATAAAACAAGAAAATTGCTATGATGCTTTCCACGTAATGCAATGTGATACAGCTGTATTACACTGTTATTAATGAATACCCTTATTCTCTCATGTTAAGGGGCTCATAAGCGTAATACACTATTGATTTTAACCTAATTAAACACACTCATAACTAAAAACTAAATCATAAGCAGTCGTCATAGTTCCATCATGCCAGTGAACATCAGCTGTATTTAATATTCCTTGTTCATAATCGTTTACTACAATAACTTTAGCAAAATCCATTTTTACTATAGAGTCCTCAAGAGATTTCAATTCACCTTCCTCTACGGCACCATTGCTATTCCTATCCTACCATAAACAAAAGCTCTGAAACTTTTCGTCTTTAATATCAAATATGGAATCTTTATTATTATCAAACACCTCAAGTAATGCCTCAAAGTCCGTTAAAGCATTACTACTCCAAGATGTCAGTACTATTTTACTAGAATGATCAGCTTTTTTACTTCCATTATAGTCATAAAATAGGATTGCATCTTGTGAACCTACCCATGATGTTTTGCAGATACTACCATCATTGTGATAGTCAAAATAAGTATTTGAGTAGCTTAATTTGATTAACTCTAATTCTTCCCCTTCTTTTAAAGTAATTGCTATAGACTTGCAACACTTTTTATATGCAAGGTATGCTGATGGTACTCCTAATATTACAGCTATTCCTGACCCAATAACCCCCCAAAACCATTCCTGATTATAGACAGGATCATTGCCTCCATTTTCTCCATCATTTTCTTCTGATGGGTCATAACTTCCACCACCACTTGAACCATCATCATCACAATCAGCAGTAGTAGCATCGATATTGACAGTCCTTGTAGCACTTTCAAGATCACCTGTATCTACCGCTCTATATGTAAATGAAGTACTATATGATGTCCCAATTCAGCAGTGTATTTCAATACACTAATTCCATATTCAGTATACAAGGATGCACTTGCACCTGAGACAGTCAGCTCTCCTTTATTAGGAAGTGAACGAAGTTTAATCTTCAAACTAGAATCTGCGTCTTCTGCATCATCTATATGCGATGAGAAATTTATTAGTCCTTCTTTATCAATATTTATTGTAAACGTATTTGCAACGGGAGATAAGTTTAAACCAATAATTTCATAAGATAGTGTAAAAACGGCTTCTTTATCTCCTGAATTTATTACAGGAATAAATTCCTTTTCAAATGTCCTCAAATCATTACAACTAATGAAGTCAGTTACATCATCATTGTTACTTCCATCCACCTTTGTCATGTGAACGCTCAATGAAGTTTCACATACCATATATTCACCAATACTCACCCACTCATTATTTTCTTTTATTGCATAATAATTTGCTCCAGGCGGCAATACTTTTTCGCTATCTTCAATTTCTAATATTATTTCGTCTTGTCCATCAGCGTCATCATCATTAGAAATATCCCTTTTTATTGCACTAAAGTAGATAACCTTGTATTTATGCTCATTTGTCATAGCTAAACCCCCCCCCCTATGCTAATATTGTTAATATGATCTATTTGCTACTAGATTTATTTTTCAACAATTACAATAAATTTATGATTGCTCTCAACATTTTTGAACAATTTGGAAATTTACCGCAAACCCAAACCTACTCTAAAATGCCCTTTTCTAATTCTTTAACCTTTCTACCTCTCCCTCACTTAATCCCGTTGACTTAGATACTATTTTAACATCAAATCCCTCAGTAAGCATATTAACTGCTACTTTCTCAATACCTTCTTGCCTACCCTTCTCAATACCTTCCTTTATTCCCTCTTTAAGTCCTTCCTCTCTTGCCTCATCTTTTATAAAAGCTTCCCTTGCTCTATTGTCTCTTGCTATCTTCTCTGCTGCTTCATACGATATTAACTCCTGTTTCGTCCAGTGATGCGTCTTTAGCTCCTCATATGCCTTCTTTATTACTTCATCACTATTCGCTAATAATTCTGCCACATCTTTTGGATCATCTGCATGTTTGAAAAAATAACACCACTTATCTTCATCACTCTTCAGCTCTTCTAATTTCTTGTTAAACTTTGGTAACTCTATAAACGTAAACGAGAAGTCCTTTAAATCTCTCTCGTATGTCTTTTTATCTAGTATCCAGTGGTCTGATTTATAACCTTCCTTCTTTGGAAACATTGTATATTCTGTTATCGCTAAAAATATTACCTCTTTTAGCTCTTCATACTTCTCTCCACTCTCCATTTGTCTTGAATATGTTCTTGCTGCATAGTACTGTGCTCTCTTTTCAAATCCTCCTACCTTTGCTACTTGCATCTCTACTATATACTTAACTCCCTTTTCATCTTCACATAACACATCTACTATACTCTACTTACTATATCTTGTCTCTGGATGTAGATTTGGGTCTATCAATGTTACTTCTTTTATTGGTCGCATATCTTTTGTCACTACAACATCATTTAAGAAGTCTTTTAGTATGTCCTTATTCTTCTCTGTCCCAAATATCTTCTTGAATGCTATGTCATTTCTTGGGTTTAAGTATTTCATTATTTTCATAAACTTTTACTCTCTTTCTGTTCCCATTTTGTCCTATTAATTGCAAAACTTAATCATATTATAACACATTTCTTTTACTAAAGAATTATCTTTATCAATGACACAAAGTGCAACACATAATGCATTATAACAAACCTTCTCTAAAAATTCAAAAACAATAAAGCTTAAAAATTTTCAGATACCTTTCAAAAGTGAATGCCTCGTATCTATGCACAACAGCCCCTATACACCCATTTCCTCCAACTTACATTACTACTTATGTTCTTACTTATGATATGCTGTCCCCTGCACCTCATCTTTCCTCCTTATACTTTGTTTTCAAAATAAAACTTCACTGTATTGTTCCTTATTAATCTTTTCTCCATTTCTTCTATTATTTCTTTTCCTAATATTCGTTCCAAATATTCCTTACTGTATTCTTCGTCTTCTAATATATTATATTTTCTTATCATTCCACTTGTTATCGCCTGGTATGCATCTAATCTTGCTTGACACTCATCTTCATCTCTATCAACCACTGCTAATAAATTTAATCTTTGTTTTATATTAGCTTTGCTGTTTACAACATCATGATTAATGTAGATAAATGGATGTAATCCACATCTATATGCAACCCCTTCATCAAATTCTTCTGGTTCAAAGTGTACAATATCATAAATCAGGTGATAATTACTATTCTTTATAGAACACATTATTTCTTCCCTTATTATCTCTTCTATTTTCTTCCTCGCTCTATACCATCCCTTTATTTTTTCAATCCTCTCTTTATTGTATTTTTCATATAATTCCCTACAATATTTTATCTCTGTGTTTATTTTCTTACAACAGATTGTATCATATACATGCCTATGCGTTTTATAATAACCATGTTTATGATGGTATCTTTCTATCTTTAAAAATACTTGCTTTTTTATCTTTTCTTCTAGCTCAGCCCTAAATCCATTGAGTTCTGTCGCTGTATACTTAGGTGTATACTTTTCTCCTTGTGTCATTTTTACCTCTATTAAAATTATTAATATGACTAACAAGAAGAAGATTTGACTTTTTGCTATTTGTTGATAACATTAGCAGTGGTTTGGCTAGGCTTCTTCTCGGAAGTCTAGTCTTATACTTTATCTTTTCCTTTTATTGTCAAATCTTTTTATCTCTAAAAATGTCTTATTTCGGTGGTTTGAGCTCTTTTTGTTTCTAAATTTTTCATCATCTACCAGTTATTGCAGGGTTGTTGATAATTTGAAAATCGATGTTGATAGCAATCTTATCGTAAAAGATAAATTATTTTCACTATTACTGAGTTAGAATTTTATTCTGACTTCTTTTTCATCCCATATAACCTGCGGATTGCAGAATAATCTTTTGTAAAGCGTCCCCAGAGCGTCCCCAAATTTTTTAGGTTATTAATATGAAAGCAAAAAGACATAACTTTACTAAACACTTTATAGAATCATTACCTATGTCAAATAAAGGTTCACGAGATTACTATAAGGATACAAAAGTTTTTAGATTAGAAATTATGGTAACAAATACAGGATTAAAGCCTTTTAAAGTAAGAAGGAAAAAAGAAGGAAAAGATATAAAAGTCACGCTTGGACGTTATCCAGAGACATCAATAGAAAAAGCAAGAGATTTAGCATCAAAGGTAAATAGTCAAATAGCAGAAGGGATAAATCCAAATAAAGAGAAGGAAGAAGTGAAACTAGAAATAGATTTTGGAAAATTGTTTGAAATATACATAAAGCAATATACGAAGAAACACAAAAGGACATATAAAGAAGATATAAGACAATACAAAAGGTACTTATCTAAATTAAAGAAACGAAAAATCTCAACAATGAGGAAGGAAGATA
>CAZJPD010000044.1:0-6370 GCA_964547795.1 uncultured Candidatus Midichloriaceae bacterium
AAGTGTAGCTAAAAGAAAAAAAGCAGGTGATTTACGGAAAAAAAAGATTACAAAAAATCAATAATAAAGAATGCTTAGGTTATTACCATATTTATTAATACTTCTAGTATTTTTGTTTTTTTCAAAATTATTGAACATTATAGAAAATTATATGAGTATTTTAAATATACAAGAATCAAGTGCACAACTGAATAAACCTCAGCCAGATACAAAAAATAAAACTCCTGACCTTACTAAAAACGATAAAATCAGTAAAATATCTGAAGGTGAAGATATAAATCGAATAAATTCACAATCTCTTCTGCAGGAAAATTTTCAATTAGAATCTGAAAAAAAATTACTACAAGAACTAAGAAAAAGAAGAAAAGAAATTGAAGGTTATAGAGAAGAATTATTAACAGATAAAGGAGCTTTAGACTCAGTAAAACAATACATTGATAATAGGTTAAAGCTATTGGAAAATGTGCAATACAAATTGAAACCCTATTTGCATGATTATAATCAGCAAGATAAGCAAGAAATTAAAAGACTAGTAAAAGTCTATGAAAGTATGCAACCTAAAGACGCAGCAAAAATTTTTGATGATTTACAGCTTGGAATATTAATGGAGGTAGCAGTAAATATGAAAAAATCCAGCCTTGCATCAGTCCTTGCTAAAATGAAACCAGAAAAAGCCAGAGAGCTTACAATTAGATTAGCTACTAAAAGAAATGCCCATATATTTGACAACCAATACGAGATGAGAAAAAGGGGGAACTTAATTTTGTTCTTTAGTATGATAATGTATATTATGGAAAATCATTGTACTAAGAACATAATTTTCACAGAATCTAAAGTACTGCTCTACTTTTTGAAGGCTCTAGCTTTTCCTTGATACCCTCTATTATCTTTTCCTTGCAATCTTGAGATCGTAATTTTGTGTCATCAACTTGTATTCCTCCAGTTGCATACCCAAGTTTGGTATAGGAAGTACTGTCATATAGTATTTGCGACAAGCTATTTCCCCCTTTCCTCTCCAATAACCTGTACTATATTCTCCTATTATGTTAGTGATACCCTCATCACTTAGATTTAATAATTTATGTTTACTACTTGGAGATAACTCCTTAACTACTATAGGCAATATTTCGTCTCTAAGTAACATAGTAATTTTTCGTGTATCAGCTTGCCTAGATGCTGACATATCAGTACCAAATAATTTTTCTGCACCCTTTTCTCCTAGCCTTTTCGCTAAGTGATCCATTAATTGCTGTTCTTGACTAAACATCTTTCTGAAATCTGCTAAATCACCATTAACCAGCTTATTCAAGGCATTTTCAGGAAGATATATACCACTTGTTGCTATGCCTGCCATTGTGTATTTTGTTTGTGCATAGTATTTATTTCTTAATGTATTTACTAATGCATCACAATCAGGATGTTTTAGTTGTATTGTTGCTTCTGTTTGCTCAATTAAACTCTGATATAAAGCCTGCTTTTCCTCAGAGCTTAATTTTTTGCTAAAAACTTTAGATAGATGCTCCCTAATCAACATAAAGTCTTTACCATGATTGTTACCCTGACCAAATGGTTCTTTACCAATAGTATCTGCTATCAAATTTTTCATTATTTCGTATTGCAATACATACCCAAGATTTTCATTGGTTAATGTGTGAGATACATAGCTCTGATCTAGCAATAGTTGAAGCATGCTTTGCGGATTAGCTACAAGATCAGCATAGTGTTTAAAAGCATCATTCTTAAAATCAAAATCCCCTAATTTAGCATAATTTGCTTCAAATAAACCATACACATAGTTTGCTATATAAGGGTCTAAAGTTTTTATATCAGCTTTAAGTTTTTCAGCTAGTTCATTGACATAGCTACTATATGGTTTATCACTTGCAATAACTAATTTACTCTCGGATACAAGCTTGGCAATTGCGGTAGTTGCTATTTTAGCCGTAATTACTTTTTCCCTTCCTTCATTCTGTGCATTGAGGATTTCTTCTAATTCTTGCTTAGCAAAAAGATTAGTTTCTGCATTTTTTAAACCTATAGTTTTTGTAAGTAACTCTTCATCGATTCTAACTCCCCTGAGATCAGTTCCATTTAATATCGTTCCATTCATAGAGGTAAAAGCAGAAAGGTCAGCATTCACTAATGGAAGATTAGACAAGTCCTTCTGGCTTAAATCTCCTTTTATCTTAGCACCATTAAAATTTAATCTGGTTTTTAAATCAGGATTTTTATTTACAGCATTTGCTAGAGATTCCAAAGTATAAGCATCTATAGTTGCACCACTAAAATCTAATTCATGTATGTTAATGTCTTCAAAACTTACATTGGTTAATACAGCATCTTTGAAATTAAAGGTATCCCTGTAAAACACAGCATTGTTGAAATTCGCATTAGAAAGTATTACTCCTTCAAAGCTTGTTCCTCTTGCAAAGGTAGTCCCAATAAAAGACGTATCTTTTATTGCGGTTTTACTAAAATCCGAATTAGAAAAAACTTGCTTGAGCAAAGTTAAAACCATCAATATTTATATTATTAAATCCTATATTTCCCAGATTAATGCCTACCAGTGATTTTTGCTCTATAGCGTTCTTCAGCTCAGGTGTGCTATCACCTGCTTTTAGCACTTCAGTAAGGTTTTTTACCTCATTGCTTTCAGCATGAATATTTACTTTATTTTTTACTTCCATTGCTAATTCAATAGTTTGTGTTGGACGAGTAAAATATTGTAGTATAGGAAATTTAGTTATAAGTCCACTCATAGCCCATATAAAAGCAGCTGTAGCTACTTTGCCCCCGTCAGATTGTAGATAAGTTGCAATGCCTTGTATTATGTTTGGAGTCATGATATTTGTCATTAATTCATCAATTCCAACTTCTCCAAGATATTGCACTTTTAAGTCCCTTAAAACAGGCACTTTTTCTGTAAGAAATTTAACAAAATTTCCTATATTTCCTCTTTCATTTTGTAACAACTCTTGAAAAGAACTATTACCTAAAAATGCTCCAATCAATCTATAATAATCTTTATCCTGAGAATATTGCTCAACAGCATTTTTTAAAAATTGATTTTCATTTATAGCCTTATTCAGTTTCAAAATCAGCTCAGTATTTTCTTTCCCTAGTGCTTTATCCAATACTACCTTAATATTTGGGTCATCAATGACTTGATCGATAGAAGCTAACATAGTACTTAAATCATCAGTCTTGACCCCATTAAGTAAAGTGCTTAGGTTGTTGCTACCTAGCAAATGATCATGTTGTAAAGTAGCAGAAACCAAACTTTGAATATCTAAATCAATTGCACCCAAATAACTTTTGATATAAGTATCAGCTGGAGTATGTGAAATGACTTTGCTTATAGTATTTGCAATGGCTTGTGCATGCTCTTTTAAGTAACTTTTTAAGCCTTTATTATTCTTAGCCCATTCATTTGTTTCTATCATCATATCTAGGTACTTTTCTTTTTCCATTTTGTTATAAAAGGTAGCTAATTTTGCGGGATCGCTCAATAAATGTGGAATCATACCTGTTAATACATTTATATCTTTATCATCAAGCTCATAACCTTCTTTCATATTTATCATAGGGTCTAACTGTCTGAACATAGCTGATACAAGTGCCTTATAAGCTTCTCCATTCTCTTGAAGGTATTGTTGTAAAGTCTTGTTTTCCCCAATTAATTGAAGTGCATTTTTAACTAACCCACCATAATTGTAAGTATTTATATCATGAAGGATTTGCTTCGTTTTTTCAGGAGTTTTTACTAATTCTGTGATAATTTTTAATATTTCATTAGAGCAACCAAGATCATTACACAAATTCTTGAAAAAAGGAACATTGTTGACAATACCAATAGCAACATTACTGGCTAATTGTGGTTTTTTTGAAAAGTTTCTCTCAATTCCTGATTAGTGGCAATTGTATTCATTAAGTCTTCTGCCCACTGAAATAAGAATTTACTTCTTATCCCATGTATAATACCAACTATTTCATCAGGGTTTTTTAGCATTGTTAGTGCAATATCTAACAATTTATCATCAATACCAAAACTCTCCAGCATGTCATACATTGTTGTATGTGCTATTGATTCTAATATAGCATCCAAATTTGCCGGAATATCTCTTTTTAACTTCTCAGTACATATATGTTCCACTGCTTCTTTTATTCCTTTTTCTTTTATACCTTGTAGCCAAGTTGGTAATTCTGTTAAATCCTTATCCTTAATACCTAATTTACTTAGTACTTGCCTTACCTTAGCCTCTTTTTTAATATCCTTAAAATATTCTATCAAGTTCTTGCCCTGCTCTCTTAATACACCTCTCAAATTATCGCTTTTTCTTTCTTCTTGTTGAGCTACCACGTTTAAGATATTTTCAGTTAACCTCATGTAATCTGGAGCTTGATTTAAATATATTTCTATTGCTTGACGTGTAAGTTCTTCCTTAGTTTTCTCCACTACCTTTGTTTTGTTCAAACCTTACATAATCTTTTACATAAGCATCTAAATATTCTTTTTCCTGTATATTCAATTTATATTGAGATTCTTCTTCTAAAAAAGGTTCAACTTTTTCTCTAATGCTTTCTATATTAGGATTTTCACCAATTTCTGTTTTTAAAATAGAATATTCTTTCTCTAATGCCTTAGCATATTCTTCTTGCAGAATATATTGAGCAGTACTGAGCTTTAAATTCTCATATTTTGCCAAAAGCACATTTATGTCGCTTTCAGTCATGTTTAATTTTTTCAATTCATCTGCAAGTTGCGATCTAAGGATATTGGGCTTATTTTCAGGATTAGCATTGGCAATACTGTTTTTTAAATTTTGCAGTGCTACACCTAAATCACGTTGATTTTTCCTTTCTAAAATAGCCCTTAGATCATCAATCTTTTTAACCTGTGATTTTTCATATTTAACATAATCAGTAACAAAATTAGGATTAAAAGAATTTATGCCAAACTTAAAATAGTTGTTTACCAGCTCATTTTGCAGTACTTCCCTACTGTCTTTATCATCTAGCATGTCTAATGCCGCATTAGTAGTATCTCTCAAAAGCCTCGTATTTTTATCATCTCCAGAGAGTGCTAAATTTTGAATCAAACCCTTGACAATATCTTTATTTTCTCCAATTTTATCGAGCAAATATGTTTTTTCTACCAATAGCTTTTGCATCTCTGGCTCATTAATATGCTTCGCAACTTTAAATAAACTCCATGATATCGGTCTAAATGAAATTGGTTTAATTCCAAAAAGACGTAGTGGTGATGTTAAAGCTGCAAATGCAAATTTCGCCGTTTCTGCTACAGGCAGTAACCCTCCTACTAGCAATGCTAAAGGAGTCCCGGTGATTACTCTCATCAGGACAGGCATGGACAGAAAATCATCAAGAATTCTAAAAGTATTAGTAGTCTTTAAAAAGATATCAAAACTTTTTGCATACCTTTCATACTTTTCAAACTTTCGTCTTCTTTCATCCATTACAACATCTACAATTTCCTGATCTACGGGCATAACACACAACCTATCTTACTTAATAACTAAATTGAGGTTAGCCTAAATTTTTACAAAGGTTAATAATTTTTGTGCATTACTAGATATAAGGAAAGTGCATTAAAAGTGATTACAGGAAATAAAACCGCTAAGAATACTGATATTTTCCCAGATGCACCTAAAGTATGAATGAAATTTACTGTAAAATACATTATGAATCCGGTGATCATACAAAATAGTGGTGAGATATCAAATTTTTTCCTTTGCACTATATGGCAACAGTAAAAATAACTTATTATAACCATACTTATCAACAATAGGGGAGATAACATTTCTTTTAGGAGATATAATGTATATGTTGTTGTAGATAGACCAGAATCTCTGGTTATTTTGATAAATTCCAATAATTGAAAGAATGATACTGTTTCTATAGAAGTTAAGTTTTCAAATATTTGCGATAGAGAAATTTTAATTGGCAATACAATTTGCTTTGCTGTATTAATTCTGAAATTTTGATCAACTACCAAAGCATCTTTGATTACTATGTCTTCTTTACGAAACAGAATGGATTTTGCTGTTATCCTTTTTTGTAGCCCCCCCTCTTGATTCATAAAAAAAATATTAGTATCATACATGGCATTTGAAATTTGTGAAACTCTCAAAGCATTGATGATTATAGTATCCTCTTCTAATTTATTTTTTAACCAAATTCCTGACTTTGAAACGGAAATTAAACTCACTTGTTTTTTAAATTTATGAGCTTCGTAGTTTTGGTACTTTCGAAGAAGCATTGTTCCTATAGGATTCATTATTGTGATATTGATGATTCCAAAAAGAAAAACAGCTGATACTATAGGCAATAATATTCCTAAATTAGACAT
>CAZJPD010000045.1:0-595 GCA_964547795.1 uncultured Candidatus Midichloriaceae bacterium
TGTCCAGTAAGAATCTTACAAACATTTGAAATGAGAAATATTCAACATGAAATGTTGATATTTGCGGGATTAAATGAAGGAATATTTCCAAGTACTAATTTGGATCATGGGTATTTTCAGCCATATACCAGAGTAGCAAGCAAGTTAAAATCTTTTGATACAGAACTTGGGTTTATGGAATATGATTTTGTTAATTCATGCTTTAATCGTAAGGTGGTTCTCAGCTATTCAGAATCTTTAGATAATAAAAATGCTAGGAGTAGCAAATGCAGGTGGCTTGAAAAAATCCTGATTTGCAAAAAAGAAAAACAACGATCTGAGTTGTATACCAACAAATACAGAAATTGGATGCAGGAATTACAACACAAGAACTATAAAAAGGATATAGAGTATGTTAATATAGATATCAGCCTTAGACCTAAGGAAATATATGTTAGTGGCATAGAAAAACTCATTTCAAATCCATACGTATATTATGCAAAATATATTTTGAAACTTGAGTCTTTAGAAGACATTGCCAGGCAGTCGGTAAAAAAAGAATTTGGAGTAATTTTACATAATGTTCTATCTAAAATCTCTTTGAAAGATTTTAGTA
>CAZJPD010000045.1:605-4111 GCA_964547795.1 uncultured Candidatus Midichloriaceae bacterium
ATGTAATTCCCTATTGCTTTTATACCTTTTGGTGTTTTTTTGGCAAAGATAAAAAAGAGGCACATACCTTTTAAAATTGTAAAATTATGGTCTACACGTCTCGAAAATATCATCAACAATGTGTACCAATATATACATAAAAGCAATATATCAACTGCTTTTAATGAGGTATCAGGTAAAACATATTTAGAACTTAATAATCGTGAAATTTGCGTATCTTGTAGAGCTGATACAATTCAGCTAACCAAGAAAAATAATCTGAAGATTTTAGATTATAAAGCAGGACAGATACCTACTATCACTGAAGTGAATCAAGGAATTTATCCACAGCCAGCCATAGAAAAACTTATATTGTCTAATGGGGGATTTAAGGAAATAGATAATTCAGGATGTAACATTGATCTAGCATATTTAGATATAAGCGGAAAATTAACGGATAATATAGAAAAACCTATTTCTATCAATGTAACAGAGGTGGAAAGCGGATTGAAAAAGCTACTTGAGAAATTTTTATGTAGTCAAAATGAGTTCTTTATAGCAACTAACAAGAAAACAAACAATAAGAATACAGATTACGTTCACTTTATCAGAACTCTATGAAACCAGAAAGGTATAGTATTATGATGATTTTGAAGCTTTATCCTATAATCAGCTCCTTTCTATGTACAAACCTTAACTCCCTTTGCTATAAAGTTTATAGTTAATTGACTATAATTTTCTATTTTTCGATAGCCCTTTCATAGGCATCTTGCCAAAATAATAACCCAAGCTTGGTAGAAAGCTCAAATAATTTCATCAATTTTTGCCCCTGTTTTGAATTTCTGTCAATATCTTCAATCGCTTTTTGTATAATCTCCGACATTGTCTCAACAGCTTCTAAAAATTCTTCTCCTGAATATGTTTCAATCCATTTTGAATAAGGATTATTAGCAGATGACTTTTTCTTTATTGCATGACCAACTTCTTTATAAACATCAAAGTGGGGGAATAAAGCAATTAAAGATTCTTCATAGCTTGCTGTATATGCAGTTGTTAGTAAAAAGTTAGTATAAAGTAAACATGCATTTTGTTTTTCAAAAACTGGCTGAATGTTAAATTCTTTGAAATAGGAATTGTGCAGTTCTCTTTCTGCAATTAATGCACCATCTGCAAGGTGTAACAATTTTGAAAAATCTTCAATATCTGTACTCTTAGTAGCAGTAATCGCTATGGCTTTAGCAAAATCGATCAAGTATAAGGAATCCTACTGTATATAAAATTTAAACGCTTCTTGTCTAAGTGTACCATTAGCAAGTTTTTGGTTAAATCTAAGATTAATAATTTTGTTATAAAGTGGCTGAATTGATTTCCACATTTCAATAATTTTCATTTGACCTCCATAAGTTATAAAAGTGATGAACAGGCCCTGCACCTTGACCTGTTTTATATTTAGCTCCATGCAAGATGGCTTGAGCTATGTATATTTTAGCTTCTTCTACAGCTTTTTTCATTGGCATTTCGCAGGCTACATTTGCTGCTATTGCAGCTGAAAAAGTGCATCCTGTGCCATGCAAATTTTTTGTTTGAATTCTTTTACTTTCAAACCAATGAATTTCTTCATTAAAAAATAACAAATCCCAGCAATTGGCTTCCCATTCCAAATGCCCACCTTTAATCACTATATATTTAGAACCATGCTGAGCAATTTTATGTACAGCAGTTACCATGTCATCTCTGGATTTGATCTCCATATCTGCTAGATGTTGTGCTTCATATAAATTTGGAGTGATGATTGTAGATATCGGCAGTATATACTTTTTAAAATAATCTAAAGCTGATTTTTCCAATAGCAGATCACCACTTTTAGCAAACATAATAGGGTCTGTTACAATTGGGATATTTGGATATTTTATCAATTCATCATAGATTGCCTTGATTACCTTGCTTTTATGAAACATTCCTATTTTTATGACATCAGCTCCTATATCCGAAATAATTGCTTGAAATTGTTCAGCTATTGCCTTGACTGGCAAGTCATAAATTGCTTTTACTCCTGTGGTGTTTTGAATTGGTAAGGAGGTAAGTACTGTCATACCATAACAATTTAAAGCGGAAAAAGTCTTTAAATCAGCTTGGATACCTGCACCACCACTTCCATCAAATCCCGCAATACTTAATGCTTTTCTATATTTTTGCATATTACTCTACCCCGTCATTGCGAGCCAACGTAGTGGGCGTGGCAATCCACTCTTATACTGAGGGCTTTGCCTAATACCTGGATCACCACGGTCGCTGTTGCGACCTCGTGATGACAGGTTATGTGGTTTTCTTCGTGATAACGAATTGGATGAATTTTTTTGTGATGACGATATATTCTCGCTATATAAATGATGCATACTATAATCCATATTAAAAATGTTCAAAATCTTGATAAGTATTGAGAAATGGTGTGCCATCTACTGAATAAAAAATATTTTTTTCTTTCTTGGCAATGATACGACCTATTTGATAAAACTCTTTATTAAATGTTGATAAGTAGGCATCACTTAAAGGCTGTAGTCCCTCAGGATGTCCCTCAGGATGCACAGTAAAAATCAATATGTAATCCTCGCCACCTGTCAGCAAAAATTTATTTACATCCCAGTTATTTTCCTTGCTTGCTATCTCTAAACCCTGATTTTTTGGTATTTGCTCTATAAATACATTTGCTGAACAATTTGATGCTATACATAACCTACTTAAATCTTTATTCAACCCATCAGAACAATCCATCATCGCATGCACATCCTTGCATTTAGCTAAAAACCTAGCCTCTTCCAAATATATATAAGGCAAACAATGTTGTTCTATAAGTCTTTTACTAACCTTATCCCGTTGCTTAACATCCTTATTAAGAAGTTCTAACCCTACAGATGATAAGCCAGGCTTTCCAGTTAGACATATAATATCCCCTACCCTTGCAGTATGACGATATTTTATCTCATTGTTTTTTGCTTCTCCAATTATCGTTACCGATATGAAAAATTTTGATTTGGAGGATACAGTATCCCCTCCTATGCTGTATATACCATGTTGAGATATTCCATTTTTTACACCTTCTATATACTGCTCTATAAACGAATCGTTTAAATGAGAAGGGATTGCACAGGAGAATAATATAAATTTCGGTATTCCCCCCATTCCTGCTATGTCGCTTACATTGACTTTGACGGACTTAGCACCCAAATTTTGCGGGCTAATAGTGTCTAAGGTAAAGTGTACATCTTCAACTAAAGTATCTGTTGAAATCAACCATGAAGATTTAGAATCCCTTGGAATTACAGCACAATCATCACCCATGCCTAATATTCCTTTGGGTAGTGATTGTTGCTTGAAAAAGCCTATGATATCTTCCTCAGTATATAGCATAGATCATTAAAATTTATATTACTTATGAATAAAATTTACTTGTCATTGCGAGATTGCAACAGCAATCGTGGCAATCCAGAAGATAACTATATAAAAATAGATTGCCACGCATGCTCTGC
>CAZJPD010000045.1:4211-6210 GCA_964547795.1 uncultured Candidatus Midichloriaceae bacterium
CTTATATATTAACACAACCTCTATACCTAACTGATTTATGATATAGCTCATGCTTCTAATGTAATTTTATTTATTATATCTTTAAACCTCTGTGCTTGCTTATACGGATTATCATTGTTAAAAATTGCAGCACTAACTGCAACTCCATCAACCTTTTGCTTCATGACACTTTCAACGTTGTCCAATGTAATGCCACCAATTGCTATTGTTGGCTTTGTTTTTGTTTTTACCATTGATGAAAGTGCATCTAAATTTATGGGTTCTGTAATATCAAGCTTGGTTTTAGTGGAAAAAATCGGGCTTATTGATAGATAATCAGCATATTGATTCTGTTCATCATTTAGCTGATTTGCATGATTGATTGAAATCCCTATTATGCAATCCTTTTCTAAAATTTGCCTTGCTTTTTTCAATCCAATATCAGATTGCCCTACATGTAAGCCTTCAGCATGGACTTCTTTTGCGATACTTATATTGTCATTGATAAACAAGGGAACTTTGTATTTTGTAGTGATTTTTTTGCACTGTTTTGCCAGTCTTATGCATTGATCAAACTCTAAATCTTTTTCCCTCAATTGGACAGCTGTCACCCCGCCTAATATAGCTTGTTCAATTATATATAAAAATTTCCTTTCACTAACACTGCGATTCCGATTTGTAATCAGATATAATCGGAGCTTTTCCCTTAACATTGCAAAATTTTTAAAGAATTTAAAAATTCTTCCTTCTTTAGGGCATATAAAACGTCCAAAAACATCTGTTGAAACGAACCAGGGGCATCTGCTTTTTCTCCTGCAATACTTCCAGCAACTCCGTATATTGAGGTTGCAGCAACAGTAGCTATCAATGGATCATCCTTAACAGCGATGAAACAAGCTATAAACGAGGTTAAAGCACATCCCATTCCTGTTACTTTTTGCATCAAGTGATGACCATTAGAAAGCTTATATATCAGCTTGCCATCGGTTATATAATCGTCTTCTCCGGTCATAGCAATCACTGTGTTATGGTTTATAGCAACGCGTTTAGCTGATTCCAATACCAGGCTAGAAGATATTGTGCTATCTACACCTTTTGAAGAGCTTTGCCGATTAGCATCTTTCTTTACGTCTAGTGATAAAATTTCAGAAGGATTTCCCCTAACAACAGTAATAGGATAGTTTTTAAGCACGTCTCTGGCAAATTCAGTTCTAAACCTCGTTGCTCCAGATGCTACGGGGTCAAATACAACTGGTATTTTGTTATTTGTGGTTATCTTCAAAGTTCTTTTAATATCTTTTTTCCATACAGCATCTAACATCCCAATATTGATGGATATTGCACCTGTAGCCTTGTACAAATCCTCAAACTCTTCAGCAATATTAGACATTATAGGGGATGCACCAGTTGCAAGCAAAACATTTGCCACATACTGCATCACCACAAAATTCGTGATGTTTTGGATTAACGGTTGTTGTTGTCTTACCTTTTCAAAGGTAGACCAAATTCTTTCTTCTATCATAATAAACTTTCCTCCGAAGGCATTATCCTTTTCAGGTTCAAAGGGTATATCTCAGCATGAATACACTGTTTATTTCATACACCCCTAGTTTATACATTACGTATATCACATAGAGAGTTAACCAGCAAGCATTCAGTGCTGATTATCATTTTTTGTATCTCATTTTAAAATTTCATCTTGCTTTAACCACCCCATTATCACCATGATAGCCAATTTTTAAATGCAGTTCTAAATTATGGAAAGAGCATTTTTTTGCTGTAGAAATTAGTAGAAAACACACTATACAGGGTACTAATATGTTAAGCATGTACATAATTACATAATATTTTTGACTGCTGTAATTTAGTGTGTATAAAGAAAATGTGGCTAGTATTATAAATAATGCAGAAATAAACGTATAAACGTTTGCTTTTACTACTGACTTTCTAATTTGTTCATACTGAGTCAGGAAAAAAAGCATACTCATAATGATAGAGATAGAGGTAAATGGCCATAATA
>CAZJPD010000046.1:0-5468 GCA_964547795.1 uncultured Candidatus Midichloriaceae bacterium
TACATTATCATTTTCTTTATACTCTACCCCCTTTTGAATTATAATTACAGAAGTACAAACACTAACAGGGTAAAATAAATCATCTAGAAGTTTTATAACTGCTTTTAATGTGTTGTTTTCTAACATAGACTTACGCCAAGTTAAACATCCACCCCCTTTAAACATTATAGGACTTGGAACTATTACAAATAAATAGCCTCCTTTTTCTATTTTATCTAATACAAAATCAATAAATTTATATTCTTTCTCATCTCCTTTTTTAAGTGCAAAAAGGGGATTCATTAAGACTTTTGAAACTTTTAAATCTTGAAATTTATTTGTTGTAAAACAATTCCCTTCTTCAAGATTAGTTCTTCCATCGCCTCTAAAAATCATATTCACAAGTGCGAGAGCAAGAACCTCAGAGTCTTGTTCTATTCCATAAATACCCTCTACCTTAAACTTTTCTAACCCCTCTTTTTCAACTTCATTTTTAACTTTATCAAAAGCCGAAACTAAAAAACCGCCAGTCCCACAAGTAGGGTCTAAAATTTTATCTTTGCTTGTAATATTTAATACTTCAACTGCAAACTTTGTTATATACTTTGGTGTTAATACAATACCCATTTCCTTTGAACCATTACCATACTTTAAAAACTGCTCATAAAATCTACCTAAAATATCTGTGCCTGAATTCATTGCAGAGCGAATATTGATACTGTCTAACCCTTGCATTGTTTCAAGTAGTGCCTTTCTAAATTTAATGTGATTATCTGGGGTTGGTGGAACTGAGATTTTAATACAATGAATAAATTCTCTTTTATCTTTTTTATGCAATATTTCTTCTGCCCTACTATTGAGTTCGTTGATCATTGAAAAGTAATTATTTTCACAATTAATATAGCTATCTTTTAATAATGCTAATAACATTGTTGCAACCACTCTTGCTCTGTTATTTTTATTTATTGAGCCATTATGCAGTATTTTATTAATCTTGATTGCTTTTTAATAATAAACCTCGTCTGCAACCCCATGTTCTTTTATATATGGATTATTACTATCAATTATTTGTCTTGCTAATTCTTTATCTAAAAAACCAGTTGTTTTTTTGCCGTTTATTTCAATCTCAGTCCAGTCTCTATTATGATGATGATAATAATTCTTAACAATATAACTATCATTGTCATTCCCTACAACCACACTAAAAAGTGGTGCAAGCATTTTTGTTTTATTTAGCTTTTTACAATAATTTTTTGCCTCTTTTATTACTTGTTCTAGTTGCTTGTGTTCAGCTTTTGCTTCTATGATCCAAAAAGTATTTGTTTTTACAATGATAACATTTTCAGGTTTTACAGTTTGTAAATGTTCTTTGATAACACTGTTATTCAAGCATTCACCTTGATTATATACTTCACCATCAGCATGTCTGTTAGGATTTTTAACATTCCAACCAAGTTCTTTTAATGAATTTTCAATAAAAACATAAGCTCTAAACTCGCTGTCTTTTGTCTTTTTATTTTGTGCCATACTATCTAACAGAATTACTTAACAGTATTTCAGGTATTGGGATTAATTTTCACCAATTTCGTATCTAATGTAGTCCGAAACAGTAAATTTACAATTAGTTTTATTTTTTAAATCTTCAATAATTTTTTTAATTTTTGTCTTTCCATCTACTACAAATGGTTGCTCTAGCAAAATAATTTCCTTTAGGAACTTTCTGATTCTTCCTTCAATCATTTTTTCAACTACCCCTGCTGACTTACCACTACTTAATGCTTGTTCTTTCAATATACTTTTTTCTTTTTCAATAATTGTGGGGTCTAAGCTTTCCTGACTCAAAGCAAGTGGCTTAGAAGCCGCAACATGCATTGCAAGTTGCTTGCCAAATTCCTCTACCTCCTTATTAATTTCTCCTTCTAAAGCAACAACAACACCAATTTTACCCATGTTGTCTGCAAGCTTATTATGAATATACGGAATCAACTTTCCGTTCTGTACGCTAATTTTAGAAAATCTTTTTAGAAGAATATTTTCTCCTATGATGGAGATATGCTCCGCTATTATATCTTTAATTGGTGTTGAATTATGTATTCCAGATTCTAAAAATTGAGAGAGAGAATCCCCTTTAAAATTATGAGTGTTTTTCACTATGGTATCTGCCAAATTCAAGAATTTTTCATTTTTACCCACAAAATCCGTTTCTGAACTGAGCTCAATTATTGTTGCTTTGCTACCATCTATAAGTGTTGCAATGACTCCTTCACTAGTTTCTATTCCAGCTTTTTTGCCTGCAGAAGCCAAGCCCTTTTTTCTAAGCCATGTAATCGCTTCTTCTAAATTAGCCTCTGTTTCTTCTAAAGCTTTTTTACAATCCAACATACCAGCTCCCGTTTTGTTACGAAGCTCTTTTATCATACTGGCATTTATAGACATCTTATTTACCTTTTTTGTTATCATTTTTATCACTATCATTTTTGCTGTCATTCATCTCCTTTTTATCAACACCATCTTTACTATCGTTCATCTTCTTTTTATCAGTATCGCCTTTACTGTTATTTATTTCCTTTTTATTAAAATCAACGTTCTCACCCTTTGTTGGTTTCTTTAATTCATCCTTCTTATCTTTAGGAGATTCATTTTTTGAATCTATCTCTGAAGATGCTAAGCTTTCTTGCATTCCAGCAAGAACTGTATCAGCTACTAAGTTGCAATATAATTCTATAGATTTCCGTGCATCATCATTACCAGGTATAACGTAATCAATCCTTTCTGGAGTAGAGTTTGTGTCTACTACAGCAATTATAGGTATATTTAATTTTTTTGCTTCCTGTACAGCAATGGCATGTGTTTTTACATCTATAATAAATAATATATCAGGAATTCCGCCCAAATTTCTAATACCGCCTATTGCTCTCTCTAATTTTTCTTTTTTCCTTGAAAAATTAAGTAATTCTTTTTTAGTATAGCTGTCTCCTCCTTCTTCTAAAAATTCCTCATACTTTTTTAGGGTTTTGATAGAGGATGAGACAGTTGACCAATTTGTCAACATACCACCTAACCAGCGGTGATTTACATAGTATTGACCACACCTAGAAGCTGCTTCTTGCACTATATCTGTAGACTGTCTCTTTGTGTTTACAAACAGTATCCTGCCATTCTGTAAAGCAACAGAATATATGACCTTTAAAGCATCAAACAATAGAGGGGTAGTCTTTCGGAGGTCAATAATATGGACTTTGTTTTTTATTCCATATATATATTCCTCCATTTTGGGATTCCACAAATTCTTCTTATGTCCCCAATGAACCCCTGCTTCTAACAGGGTTTTTATGTTAAAATTTGATCGAAAAGCCATAATAAATCTCCTATTTTGGTTATACTAATACAGATACCAATCAACTGAAAAGCCAACACCAAAATTTTTCTGCACGCTTTATAGAGGATGATACTATAGTATGCTATGGAAATTTCAACTCAAATTTTTTAGGTAAATAAAATTTTTTGTTTGAGACTTAACACTAAATTTAATAGAATTAGGTTGATTAGTTAACAAATTGGTGGGGGGTAATAAAGATGACAAACAAGCTTATTTTAGTTATAGATGCAAAGTTTGCCAAATTGTATGATGCTGAAGGTTTAAAAATAAAGGATTTGATTTCAGAGTATACATCAGATGAATTTGGTATTGCTCATAAAAAACGGTTGTTAAGAACTGGATTTAAAAAACAGAGGGGTAGTTCTGCACATTTTTTTGACCCTCACACAGAAACTAAAGATATAGAGAGAAATGAATTCAGCAAAAAAATTGCAGAAGTCATAAAAGGTGAGATAAATAACAGCAAATTTTCTGAACTTATCATTATTGTTACTCCAAAAACGTTAAGTTTAATGAGAAAGCATTTACTCGGGTTAGTAAAAATTAAAGTGAAAGAGGTTGCGAAAGATTTAATTCATACTACAAAGCCTCAAGTTGCAAAAGTAGCTTTTTCTTAATTTGTAGATGTAATATCAAATATCGAAAATAGACTCTGCTCCATGAGGTGTGTGAGCTCTGTTAATACCTTCCGGTCCTCTTATCAAAAATTTTATCTAATACTTTTTCCTTTATCTTTTAATCTTTGAATTAAAGAATTTATTCCATCTTTTGAGATGATAGAATCAAAATCTGATTTTTGCCCTATAATTACACTAAGACCCCCTACGATCATATCTCTGATTTGATACTGATCACTAAAATCTTTAATTCTATATGATATATTTATCTGTTCTGTAGCATTTTTTGGATTATTTATTTTGGTATTCACCACATATTGGGATTTCGAAAGCACCTTTACGGATTCTATATATAAATTTTGACCATTATACTCAGTAAATTTAGACACGTATGCATTTATTAGAAAATTCCTGTATGCAATTAAATATTCTTGTAATTGCTCCTTGTTCAATTTGCGGTAATATTTTCCTAGTGCAAACCTCCCCATCCAATCTATATCTACATATTCACAGAAAATATCATTTAGCTTTTCTCGTTTTTGCTCATTGTTAGATTGAGATTCAATGACATCTACCACCCTATCTGCAATACTATTAACAAAACTGGTGATTTTCTGTTTTTCATCCCCAAATGTGGGATAAAAAAATACGATAATCAGGAGTACAGTACATAAAATATTTTTTGATATAAGTATAAATCTATTCACATTAATTACCCTCTTCAACTAATTTTGAAAGTGTTTGATAATAGAAATTACGCAAAGTAGCATACTCGTCAAGCGATATTTCAGATAATGTCCTTTCATTACCAATTAGTTGCTCCCTCGCCACTATCACTCTGCCTGCATAATAATAAGTTCTGAACTTTTCTTTATTATTAAGGTCGATTACACCCACTGGGTCAGCAATTGTATCTACTATTATACCAACACCACCCCTTACAGTTGAAGGACCTAATAAGGGTAGCATTAAGTAAGGACCTTCCTTAGCTCCGTAATATCTCAAAACATTGCCAAAATTGACATCATGTTTTTTAAGACCAGCTTCTTTGGCAATGTCAAACATTCCCAAGATTCCAAATGTACTATTCATAAAAAACCTAAAAAATGAATCAAAAGCAACTTTTGGCTTTAATTGAAGTATTCCATATACTGCATTTAATGGTTCTTTAAGATTGCTGATAAAACAACTAACTCGCCTCTTTACTGGAGATGGAACTACAATACTATAAATTTTAGTAGGTGGAAGTATGATGAATTTATCAACTACCTTATTAAACCTATATATTGAACGATTTAATCTTTCATAGGGGTCATGAATTTTAATTTGATTAAAGCTTTTATAAAAATCCTCATCTATTTTAAAGTCCTCATCGTCAGCACCATTCAAGATGTTTTCATCTGCTATACTACAAGTACAATAAAAAAACGACAAAGCTAAGATGAGAAGAAACCCCTTACACATTATCCAGCTTTTTTTATTTTAATTTTAAA
>CAZJPD010000046.1:5478-6014 GCA_964547795.1 uncultured Candidatus Midichloriaceae bacterium
CTTTAATTTCTTCTTGTTTTACAATTTGCCAACCACAGTTTTCTGCAACTTTAGCGACATAATCTTGGTTATAGATAAAGTTTTCTAACTTAGCATCAAAGTTATAACCATCATCCCCCTGTTTAGCATTAAAACTAAAAGTCATAATGCCATTTTTGCCTATATATGACTTTAGTTTTGTGAATAAAAATTTTAAATCTGTGGAATAAGAAATAAGGTTTGTTCCTAAGATTATATCAAACTTAGAATCCGTTTTTGCTTTGGAATTCAGGAATGTCTTGGTGTCCTGGTTGATAATTGTATTATATACTTTATTCGAGTTTATGGTTAATTTCTTGCAATACTCTACCATATTTTTGTTTATCTCTATTCCTAAAACAAAATGCAAAAGCTGATTTTTTCTTAATAAATATGCAACCAGTCCTAACCCACAACCCAAATCTAACATGTTATAATTAAATACTTTTTCATCATCTTTTAAAGCTTATTTCATATCCTCGTATATGGTATTTGTTGGGGTTTTCCGTTCAAAGTCT
>CAZJPD010000047.1:0-6013 GCA_964547795.1 uncultured Candidatus Midichloriaceae bacterium
CATCTATCATTTTACTTAATACATAATCTGTATATAGAATACTATTATCATAAGAATTATTAGCCTCTACTGTATAATAGCATGACTGCCTGTTAAAAATTCTTTTAAAAGCATTTCTTTCGTTTATTGCAGAACATGTGGGTGTATATTTTTTAAACTCTTCTGAATATCTGTCGTCATAAGTTCTATGGCTTCCCTGAGTATGCAGTATTATAAGCTGATTCCTGGATTCATTATCCCTTAATATCCGCTGTAAATAAGGTAGAAGATTTTCATCCTTAATATCGTAATTATTGTTTTGCAAAATGATCTCTCTTGTCATCAATCTCTGCACCTCAGAAGCAATAGTATTAACATCATTGACAAATGACTGCATACTCATCCATGAAGTTTCAAAACCTAAATTATTAAATATAGAAATAAACGTGTTTTCATTCTCTAAAGCATGGAGTTTAAAGATGCTTTTCAATCCTGGAATGGTATAAGTTCCAAGCGAATAAACATCTGTAAAACTGATAAGATTTGGTATCCTAGCAAGATTAGGTGTGACATTCCTCTTATAGCCATTTATTGCAAATCTATCGCCTCTCGCTGATTCTCCTAATACCAAAACTATTTTGACTCCCTTGTTATTAAACTTGAATTTATAGTTTTCAAAGACATCAACCTTTTCACTATTACCTCTAAATTTGTTATGTTTATAATAAATTTTAAATGTATTTATAAAACTTGCAGGATATAAATTAACTGCAGCCATGTGTTGTAAAAATACTATGGGATTTGTGCTTCTTAAGAACAACAGAGGCGTATAAAAAATCATAGCACCTAGTAAAGAGAATAAAAGGCTGATGGTTATTTTCCTCTTAAAATCTATTTTGAGCAGATTTGATTTTTTAATGAGAATTACGCTAGGGATAAACCAAAAGGCAATCATCCAAACAATTAGTTCATAGTTAATGAATGTAGATGCTTCTTCATAATTTGTGTTTAAGGTGGATTCCAAAATGGATTCACTAAAGTTAATGCCAAAGAAAAATTTGAAATAAGCAAGTATACTGCCAAAAAATAAAATTGTTATAAAGAATGATATAAAAAATATTCTGCTAATAGAAGTTGCGGAAACAAGAAAAATAGAAAACCCAATGCTAGACAAGATGATAGATGTTTTATAGTCTGGAGTTAAAACACCATGAATAAAAATTGCATTGAGTGATATTAGCAACAGAATGGCAAACAGTAATATAAGATTATGTTGATTAATAAGTATCTTTTTCATAGCTAATTTTATTTTAATAAGAATATTTTTCGTCGTGATTTTTCTTACTCAAAAGTCTTAAAAGATATGCTGAAATAGCAAAAATAACAATACCTAATAATAAAAATTTGTAATTTACAATACCATTTACAACCATATTTGCAGTTTGGTAAAAAATTACAGACACTGTATAGGCTGAGATGGTAGACCATACAGCTGATATTGTCGCCCATTTTTTGCCGATTTCATTGCTCATAACTCCAAAAACTGAAACGCAAGGGAAATATATCAAAATAAAAATCAGATATGCTAGTACTGCTAACTTATCATCAAAATTTTCACGAATGTTTTTAATAATAGTATTATTTAATGCATTTGCTTCATAGTATCTACTTTTTGTATCATCCTCATCAATATGGAAAACTTCCAAATTTGCAGTAAAGACTTCCCCTAGCTTTTTTGGAATACTCATGATAGCTTCCCTGTATTTCTTAATAATATCAGTATCTCCCTCATCATGTTCATTATTATTTACATATAACGATACTAAAGTGCCTACAATTACCTCTTTAGCAAATATTCCTGTAAAAATTCCAACAACTGCTGACCAGTTTTTTTCCTTTAACCCCAAGGGTTCAAAAATAGGGGTGATTTTTTGTCCAATCACATTAATTAAAGTTGTCTCTGATATTCCACCCTCTACCCCCCTTATGGGAATTTTAACTGCACTTATTATATGTATAATGAAAAATACCACTATTATTGTTTTCCCTGCTCCAAAGATAAAAAATTTTGTCCTCAAAATACTGTTATTAATAATTGATTTTATCTTAGGCAATCTGTATTCTGGTAATTCTATGAATATGCTGGAATCCGAGATATTTGTGGACTTATCTTTTACTAACAATCCTGTTATTATAGCCATAACAATGCCAACAATATAGAGAAAGAATATGACATTCTGGACATTATTGGGGAAAAATATAAAACAAAAAAGCATATAAACTGCAAGCCTTGCTGTACAGGAAATAAAAGGCGACATCATGATGGTAGAAATCCTTTCTCTATGATTACTCAAAATTCTTGTCCCTGTGATTGCCGGCACATTGCATCCCAAACCCACTATCAGAGGGAAAAAAGATTGTCCTGATAGCTGCAAAGACTTCATCAGTTTATTTGTAATTACAGCTGCCCTTGCAATATAACCGCTACCTTCTAAAAACGATAAGAATATGTACATCGCAGCAATAATGGGGATAAAAGATGCTACTGTTTGAATACCACCACCTATTCCCTGTATGGCAATTTTTAACCATGTTGTATCATAAACTTTGTGTGCAGTTAGCATCGGTATATCGACAAAAGTTGCCTGTGCAGATAGACTAAAAAAATCTTGAAACACACCACCCAGATTAATGCTAAAAATAAACATTAGATACATTATCAACAGAAAGATGGGCAGAGCGAAAAGTTTATTGAGGAAAACATTATCTAATTTATCTGAAAAAGATTTAGTAACGACCTTCTTTGTTTCTAAAACCTTTTTTGTTAGCTTATTTATTACGTTATATCTACTATTGACTAAGGCAAAATCTGATGTCTGCCCAAACTCCTTTTCAATATCCCCATAAATCGCTTGTGCAAATTTCTGTATCTCGTCGTGATAACCAGATAGATCACCCTCCATTAGCATCATCTTTTCATGGCATGTTAAGTCATAATTTTTTGACTTTAGGAAAATTTCCAAATTCGCATGATGCTTTTTGATCCCCTCTGGATATAAATCAAATATATTATATGCCTGATATGCCTGTTTTTTTTGCTTATGAAGTGCCAGAAAGTTGCCTAACTTCACAATATCTTTAGAATTTTTAGCAGATATCTTGATCACTGGGCAATGAAGAATTTTGGATAATTCCCCTTCATCGATTACCATACCCTTTTTACGTGCTGAATCAGTCATGTTTAGCACTAAGATTACAGGAATTTTTCTTTCCAAAAGTTGCAGAATTAGATACAGGTTGCGATCTAGCTTTGTGCTGTCGACAATATCGATCAAATAATCAAAATCTCCCTTAGTGATGAAATTTAATGCTATATTCTGGTCTAAAGATTTTTTTCCTCCCACACCTAAAGAGTACAGTCCAGGCAAATCTACAAGCTTTATCGTGCAACCTTTCTTTGAAATTACACCAACTTTTTTTTCAACTGTAACACCAGACCAATTGCCAGTTCTCTGATTCAACCCTGTCAGTCCATTAAAAACAGTAGATTTTCCCGAATTAGGATTGCCAATAACTCCGATTGTGATCGTTTTCATCAGTGGTTTATATGCTTGTACTCTCAGATGTCAACCATTTTTGTGCTATGCTACTATCTATTGCATACTTTATTCCGTTGCATTTAATTATCGCTGAGCCAAACCGACTTTTGTGCAACAGTTGCATCTGTATTTTAGGCAAAATGCCCAGCTCCATCAATTCGAGTTTTTGGATTCTATCAAGGGAAAAATTTTGTATGATAAACTTTGTACCTTTATTCAGTTTATCAATAGATACCCCATTCATATATTGTAATTAATAGTAATTCTTGATAAGTATCTATAACAAACCTTATGTACTGTCAATATGCATCATCAAATAAAAAATGTAATAAATATAAAATAATAGGTTGCAAATATTTTTTATAGTGCTAACATTATAGGTAGCACAGAATGTGTCGATATTTTATATCTAGTCTAACGAGACATAGGTAGGGGGTGTAAGCTTTCTTCCAAGCCTTATCAGGACAGCAGTCCAACGAGAAATACGAATTAGGTAAAAGAGATGACTATACCATCGATTACAAATACACAAACGGCTGGTGTACAAAATACCATCAGTCAAACATTGGAAACCTCTTCTAGTATTGCGAATAAGTTATCTTCGGGGCAAAGAATACTTTATGCGTATGAAGATCCAGCAGGTCTTGCAATTGGTACGAAATTGGAAGTAGACCTAGCTGTTTTCAAGGAAGCGTTAAAGAGTGCAAACCAAGCATCCGTTGTATTAAACATAGCTTACGGTAGTGCAAAGAGCATCACAGATATACTCAAAAGGTTAAATCAGCTATCAATCATGGCACTTACTGGTAGTGCAGTAGATTCAGACAGAAAACTGATTAACCTAGAGGCACAACAACTAATCCAGGAGGTAGATCGTACCGCAACATCAACAAACTTTAATGGTAGAAAACTAATTGACGGCTCTACTGCCAAAGTAAAAGTAGATACTATAGGTCTTCCTCTTCCAGATAATATCGCTGCTAGTAATAGTTTTGAGTTTAAGTTTATGCCGACTCAGGTAGAAAGTAGTATTGGTGCTGCAAATGTGAAGATTGAATATAAGAGCAATGCATTTCAATTAACAGTAGGTGGTACTGATGCTATGGGTACTAACAACGCAAATGCAGTTTATTTAAGTGGTGATAAGGCTGCGACAACAGGCGATTATAATAAGGCATTATTCAGGTTCGGTGGTAGTAAAACTGATGTATCGGACATAAAGGATAAAGACGGAAAGACTCTTTTCATCTTTAACAAGGCTACTGGTGAAGTAAAAGAGGGAGATGGTACTAGTGGTGTTGTCCTCTGGAACTACAAGGATAAACCATCATCTGCTTTTGAGTTTAGGTTTAATGGGTCTAAAAATGTTATAATAGATGGAACTGGCACTGTTGAACTGATTAAATATGATGAAGTAGGTACAAAATTCACCTTAAATAAAGACAGTAGTAACAATATCAATAATGCGCATGAACATACTGCTTATAAATATGATGTTAGTACGCAAACAGTTCAGTCTTTAGATGGTACTAAAACTTATTTCAAAATTGATAATCCTGATAATGTCCAAATAATTGATAAATTTAAGATTGATGATGGAAGTGGGAGCACTAAAGATGGAAGTCTAACATTATCCTCTGATGGGACAATAAAAAATCAAGGTAGTACACAAATTTTTTCATTTGACCCAACTAAACAAAAAGCAGAACCAATGATATTCCAGATTGGTACGGAAACCACTGATAAAATCGAGATAGCTTTTGATGGTGTAAAGGCTAGTGATTTGGAAGTAGATCAGTTGGATCTTACAACATTTGATAAGGCAGAAGAAGCTCATGTTGCAGTTGAGAAGGCTTTGGATATTATGTTTGAGTACAATGCTACAATTGGTGCATATCAATCAAGGTTTAGAATGGTAGCTGCAGGGGTATCAACATCGATAGAGAATGTTGATGCGGCAAGAGTAGAATTCTTAGATGCTGACTTTACAGAATTGACAAAACAGTTTTCTCAAGAGTCAGCTAAGTTGACGGCATCAATCACAGCGGAAGCTAAGTTGATTCAAACACCACAACAGTTGTTAGCATTACTTCAGTATATGTAAATGCGATAAGCCACACCTGAAGAGTTCTCTTTAGGTGTGGTTTTTTGTATATTCAAAAATAAGATCAAATTCACGTTAAGTTTAGCTATAGGTTGCCACGCATGCTTTGGCATGCTCGCAATAACGAACAGAGAAGATATGGACTCCACAATGAGGGGTATGCAAACTTTCTGTTATAATACATGCCTCAACCTTTAGCTTAAGCAGGAAAGGTTGAGACATTTTATCTATTGCAAGTCCACATCCCACATTATCGTCATTGCGAGCCTGTGTAATAGGCGTGGCAATCCATCCTTCTGCCCTATCATTGCGAACTCGTAGAGTGACTGTG
>CAZJPD010000048.1:0-5729 GCA_964547795.1 uncultured Candidatus Midichloriaceae bacterium
ATTAGCTCTGGTAAAATCCTGTTAGACTTAGCTACTATTTTATTTATAACACCGGTTTTAACTTTTTACTTCGCTTTTGATATGCAAAAAATAAAAAATGGTTTCAAAAACCTAATACCAAAAAATTATAAGCAGGATATAATGAATCTTTTTAGTGATATAAACTACATATTAGCTAGATACTTAAGGGGGCAATTAACAGTCTCTACCATATTAGGTGTATATTACAGTATTGCACTATCAAGTCTTGATATTGACCATGCAGTAATTCTGGGAATATTTTCAGGTATTTCATTATTCGTACCTTATTTAGGCATAACATTCAGTTTCATACTTACGTCTATTCTCACCTTCGTACAATTTAAAACATTTAGTATTTTGCTTTATGTAGTTGTAGTATATATATGCGGTAATATCATAGAAGGAGCATTTGTCACACCTAGGTTGATTGGAAAAAGTTTAAATCTTCATCCATTATGGATAATTTTGGGATTGTTCCTTGGAGGTCATTTATTAGGTTTTTTTGGGATATTATTTGCCATTCCCCTAACAGCTATCATTTCCGTACTTGTAAGATTCATAATGAAATTATACAAAAAAAGTAAATTATATAAATATTGAGGTAACACATGAAGTCTATCGATAACAATACAAAAGAAATACTGAGACAATACATAGAAAGAATTGAGAGATTGGGGGAAGAAAAAATGAATATCAACAATGATATAAAGGATTTATTGCTTGATGCTAAGGCAAAGGGATTTATTCCCAGCATCATAAAACAGGTAATCAAAGTTAGAAAAATGGATACTGACAGGCTGAATGAGCAGGAAGCATTGCTTGAACTCTATAAAGATGCTGTTGGGTTGTAAAAAATGTACCTAAGCAAATTTCTATTAAAAACAAGCAAGGATGTGACCCCAGAAGCAAAACTTATATCCCACCAGTTAATGCTTAGAAGTGGTATGATAAAACAAACTTCTTCTGGGGTTTACAGTTGGCTTCCCCTGGGCACAAAGGTCTTGCAAAAAGTGAAGAACATCGTGAGAGAGGAGCTTAATAATATAGATGCTCAGGAAATATCATTACCGTCTTTACAACTTCTTTCTATTTGGAAGCAATCCGGAAGAGCAGTGGAGGAATCTGACTTAAAATCACAAATTTTTCATTTGACAGACCATAGGGGTGGCAAATATATACTGCCACCATCAGGGGAAGAAGCTATTACTGAGCTTTTCGATGATTCTGTGCAATCGTATAAAGACTTGCCGAAAATACTTTACCAAATCACTTGGAAATTTAGAGATGAAATAAGACCAAGGCATGGTGTTATGAGAGGAAAAGAGTTTTTAATGAAGGATGCTTATTCTTTTGATATAAACAAAGAGTCAGCCCTTAAAAGCTATGAGAACATCTTTAAAGCCTACCTAAGAATCCTCAAGAAAATGGGGCTTGATGTGATACCAGTGCTTGCACCAACAGGGGCTATGGGAGGAAATTACAGTCACGAGTTTCATATCTTATCTCAAAATGGTGAGGGCAATATATATTACCAAAGTGACCTACCTGCATATCTTAAGAAGAATGACTTTTCATTAAAAGCTTTTGAAAAATTTTATGCAAGAGAAGAGGAAAAGCATGACCCTGAAACTGTAGGTTTATTAAAAATAACACAGAATAGAAGCATTGAGATTGGGCATCTATTTTATCTAGGACAAAAGTATAGCAAAGCTCTAAATTGTACATATCAAGCAAGTGATGGGTCTATTCAGTTTCCTGAGATGGGTTGCTATGGCATAGGAATTTCCAGATTGGTTGCAGCCATTATAGAAAGCTCTTATGATGATAAGGGGATAGTGTGGTTGCCTGCAGTGTCACCATTTACGTTTGTGGTAATAAATCTAAACCCAAGTGATGCAACATGTACTGCTCTAGCAAAAGATGTATACAAAAGTTTAAGTAGTAAGTATGATACGCTTTACGATGATACGGATAACAGTCCTGGCAAAAAATTTGCAGATATGGATTTGATCGGTATTACATGGCAAATTATTATAGGTTCTAAGTATGCAAATGAAAAAAAGTTTGAACTAAAAAATAGAAAGACGGGGGATACTCTTGTTTTAACTATTGAACAAATCGACAAAATCAGGCAAAAACTCCATAAAATCTTTTAGTATAGCATAGAACAGTAAGGTTAAAATATTATAGTATCAATACATACCCGTCATTGCGAGTAAGAGGGGTGTATTAGTGTAGAGACATGAATAATTTGGCATTTCAAGAGATGTAATCAGGGCTGTAGTGGTGCTTCATTTTTAATATGGGACTGTTCATAAGGCATAGGCAAAATTCAAAAAAACATGTAGAATAAGTATTTATAAAAAAAGAGAGGTAAAAATATGGAAATAATATGCAAGAAATACAAATCAAACCTATGGACAAAAAATGGAAATATGAAAAACAAGCAACGTTATAGGTACAAAGCATGCGGATATAATTATACTCTATGAGATAAATGTAAAATATATGGAGCAGATAAGGAAACACTGGTGATACGTATGTACTTGAACAATTGTGGGATAAGAAGGATTGCACATATACTTGAGATACCACTAGCTACAGTATTTTCATGGATTAAGAGGGGGAACAAATAGTTAGTAAAATGGTAAAAGAAAGAAAAGACAATGAAAACAAGATAGAAATACTGGAATTTGGAATTAGATAAACTATATACATATATTAATATTAAAAAAAGCCGAGAAGAAATAAGAAGATTGGGGAGATGGAAGGGGAATATACTGGGATATGGACTGCTGTGGATAGGGATAGATTTAAAACTGTTTCGTTTAGAGTAGATAATGGAGACAAAGAGAATTATATTGATTTAGCTATGGAGCTGAGATCAAAATACAAAGAGATAAACTACATGTGTACTGATGGATGCAAGGCGTATGCACATTACAAAATAGCTAAGCACCATATCATTGGTAAATCAGAAACATGCTTGGTTGAAAGCTTTAACTCTTCACTAAGAGATATACTGGCACGTCTTAATAGACGAACAAAAAGATTTAGTAAGTCCGCAGAGATGCTCAAGTTAACTTTACTCATGTTTTTAATAAAGATATTTCTTATGGCTTCTATGCTTTATGAACACTCCCTTACATTAAACAATGCATGCTATAACTACGGATATATTAAGGTTTATTAAAGAGAATTAAACTGTATAAAACCCTAGACGAACAGAACTTGCAATCAGTAGGTCACAGGTTTGAATCCTGTCAGAATTACCACTTTTTACCCCTATTACAAAACATTAACGAAGAAGCTAAAAATTTTTATTGCCGCACTGTTGCCGCAAATTTCTTTTCCATTCTAATTTTGTATTTATCATTTGTACTTCTTTCACTTTTATATCCATTTATCCACTTGTAGCGTTTAAAACAAAAAACAATTTCTGCTTAATTTTGTACTTTTATCAACAACCCCGCAACAACTGGCAGATGATGAAAAATTTAAGACTAAAGCATCTATAATCACCGAAATAAGACACTTTTGGAGACAAAAAGATTTGACAATAAGGAATAAAGATGGAAAAAAGAGCTAGACTTCTGAGAAGAAGCCTAGTGTAAACACTTTTGATGCTATCAATAACTAGCAAAAAAGCAATCTTCTCGTTAGTTGCATTAATACTTAATAGAGGTAAAATGGAATGAACAGATAAAGGTAAATACACACATAAAGAATTAGAAGCAATTAGGGAGGAATTGGAAAGAAGAATAAAAAAAGAAGTATTTTTAAAAATAGAAACAAATCATTATAGGGATGATTTTTATCAAGAGAGTCCTGTAAATAACCCATTACTTTGGAACACAAAAGGTAAGAATATTGATTATAATAAGGAATTATACAAAAAATATAACAAAGAATGCGTACATGAAAATATAAATAGGATAATACCATATATAACAATGGGTTATAATAATGATGCAACAGTATTTAAACCAAGAAAGTATGATGAAGAGATAGCACTAAAATGTGGATTGATGCCATTTAAATATGCGAAGTATAAGAAAGGTAGAAAGATAAAGCTTATAATGTTAGGTACATCTCCAGATTGTGCATTTTTTATGAGACCTAGACTAGAAGCTTATCAAACATTAATGAGTGGCTCAATGAGCCAAAGGAATGTACTAGAAAGTAATGAAGGATACTTTAGGCAAGTAGTAGGAAAAGAAACGACGGAAGAAGTGCTGATAACCTTTCAAGAAACAGTGAGTGATAATAAAAGAGGTAAAATTATGACAATAGCAGAACAGTTAATTGAAAGGGGGGAAATAGCTGGCATGCAAATTGGTATTGAGAAGGGTAGGCAGGAGGGGGTTGAAAAAGGTATTGAGAAAGGGGGGAAGTTGAAAGCTTTGCAGATAGCTAGAAATCTTATAACTCAGGGACTTAGTGCTAAAATAGCGTCTAAGTCTACAGGATTAAGTGAAGAAGAGATAGAAGTATTAAAGCATTAGTCCTACACAATGTATCCAATATAAATAAAAAAATCGACATTATATACTTTACAAAAACAGTAACCAACAAAACCCTTATAGGTCCTAGATAAAACAAAGGAAATTTATTTTAATTTTTAATCCTTTTTCTTGATTTTCATATATCATATTGTATAAAGCTAGTACAAAGATTTAGTGATTGTCTTATGAGTATTTTGAATGAAAAACATTTCTTAAATAAAAAGTCAGCAATCAAATATGTTGAGTCTATCATTTGGAAAAATGGCAAAGTTTGTCCTCATTGTAAAAATAACAATCAAAAAAGAATTTATATAATCAAATCAAAAACTGCCCGTGCAGGACTTCATAAATGTGTGGACTGTAAAAAACAATCTATAGTAAAAGTAGGAACCGTTTTTGAACAAAGCCATATACCACTTTATAAATGGCTTCAAGCTTGTGTTTTAATGGCTTCAAGTAAAAAAGGAATTTCTGCTCACCAATTACACAGAAGTCTTGAAATTATTTATAAAAGTGCTTGGTTTTTAGCTCATAGAATTTGTGAAGCAATTAAAGAATTAAGTATCGAACAATTAGGTAAAGAGAATAAAATCATTGAATCAGATGAAACTTTCTTTTGCAATGAAAAAGACAAGCCAGCAGGAGTTAGGGGGTAGAGTCATAAAAACAAGGTTTTATCACTTGTTGAAAGAAAATGTAAAGTAAAATTATTTTATATTTCAAATGTAAATGTTGCAAATGCTTTTAGTAAAAGATTGAAATATAAAGGGGTTCCAGTTGCGTAGTTATGAATGATTTGCTGTCTAATACTAAGAAAGATATTGAAAGTTGGAGGGAAGATGGTTATAAGGCTGAATTTAATGAAATTAAAGAAATTTTAAATTTTCAAAAAACAGAAATTGAAAATCAATACAAATATTTAAGAAAGGCTCAATTTGAAACAATTGAAACTTATTTATTTTTAAGATTTGTTAAAAAAACACCAAAAATAATAGATTTATACAAAGAATATTATAAAACTCCGCAGGAATTTTGTAAGGCACTTGATATAGTCCATATTAATGAAACATCTTTTGAATTTATTACAACAATTGAACAGGTTTTACAAAGTGTTAATAAAGAGGAGAATAAAGCAAAATATAAATATCACCCATTAATAGAAACATTAAATCTTGATTATCCAAGCTACATTTTAGCTCTTGC
>CAZJPD010000049.1:0-5315 GCA_964547795.1 uncultured Candidatus Midichloriaceae bacterium
AGACGATGTACTGGAACTGTTAATTAATACGGTAAATTTATTTTTTAATGACATATACATACTATTCCCCGATCCTTGGCCTAAAAAAAGACACCATAAAAGAAGGTTGATTAATACAAGTTTCTTGCAATTTATTAGAAAAAAATTTCGTTCCGATCTTCATATTGCCACTGATCACGAAGGATATACTGAAAGTATCTTACACGATATTACACAAAGTAACGATTATGAGATAAAAATATTAAAAATAAAAAAAGAGAAATCTTTTTATACTAAATTTGAGGACAAGGCTATATCAAAGTCTAGTTGCGTGTTTTACTTTGTCTTAAATCATAGATGATAAGTAAATGTAAAATGCAAAACAAAGATACCATTTACGCATTATCTACTTGCTATGGGAAATCTGGGGTAGCTGTTATTAGAATATCTGGTCCTGAAGCTTCAGGGGTTTTAAAGGATTTTCATTTTAAACATGAGATATTTCCTAGGGTCGCAACTTTAGGGAAAATATATGATAATTCTACTTTGGAGATTATAGATGAAGCTATTATTATATACTTTCCAAAGGATAATAGTTACACTGGGGAAGATGTGCTTGAGTTACAAGTCCATGGTAGCATTGCTGTTATCAATGCAATTCTTTCTAAATTGGATTCCCTTGATTATTTGCGTTTAGCTAATAATGGTGAATTTACTAGAATAGCCTTAGAAAATGATAAAATTTCTTTGACAAAAGCTGAGTCATTAATCGAACTCATAAACTCTGAGACGGAATATCAAAGAAAAATAGCTATTAGGCATTATGATGGGGCATTAGAGAGTGTTTATTTAGGCTGGAGAAAAAGGATTATAAAATTACTATCTGTCTCAGAAGCATATATTGATTTTCCTGATGATATTTTGGGTATGGAAGAATTAAAGAAGTTAAATCAAGGTATTACTTTTTTATGGAATGAGTTACAGGAAAGTATAAAATCTTTTAACGAAGCTAATACTTTAATGAATGGCATCCATATTTCTATTGTAGGAACTACAAATGTTGGCAAATCAACATTAATGAATATTATATCAAAATCAGATACCTCAATTATTTCCAACATAGAGGGTACGACTAGGGATATCGTCAAAACAAAGGTGGAAATATTGGGTATGCCCGTGATTATACAGGATACAGCTGGCATAAGGTCAACTTCTGATGAAGTGGAAAATATGGGGATAGAGAAAAGCAAAAAAGCTATTGCTAATGGGGATGTGATTATCGTTATGTTAGATATTTCCGAACCATCTGATTTATCTATATTTTCAGAAATAAAGGAGTTGATAAGCAAAGAGGCTCGTATTTTAGTATTACTTAATAAAGTTGACAAAGTTAGAGATTATAAAAAATTGAAAAGTAACCTAATACAGCATTTAAAAAACATAGACTTTAGATTTGATAACCTTATCACCTCATCGTTAAAATCAAAAGAATATCAATTGAAAATAATCAAGCTAATAGAATCTTTTATAGGAGATTTTTTATCAGTCAGTAATACAAGTTTAATTACAAATATAAGGCATCAAAATAGCCTAAAAAACTGTTCTTACTATCTACAAAAAGCTTTAAAAACAGATATTTTAGAGTTAAAAGCAGAAGAATTAAGATTTGCTACAAAAGAAATGGGTGGGTTGCTTGGAGATATAAGTACGGAAGAGATACTGGATAAAGTTTTTAGTAGTTTTTGCATAGGGAAATGATACAATGGCAAATATCTAAGATAGCTTAATAGCAACCAAAAATATATAAGTGAATTTGTTTCACGTGAAACAGTGCAAAATTTTTATGCTTAAGAAATATGATGTTATAGTAATAGGTGGAGGGCATGCTGGTTGTGAAGCTGCGACTTCTGCTGCTAGGATAGGAGCAAAAACCTGCCTTATCACGAAAGATATAAATGACTTAGGAGAGTTATCCTGTAACCCATCAATAGGGGGGGTGGCAAAAGGTATAATTGTAAAAGAAGTAGATGCTTTAGGTGGTCTTATAGGAGAAATAGTAGACCAGGCAGGCATTCATTTCAAAATATTAAATAAAAGCAAAGGTCCTGCGGTATGGGGACCTAGAGCACAAGCAGATAGAAAATTATACAAAAAATTTGTACAAAAAGCTTTGTTGAATTATGAAAATTTAGAATTGCTTTATGGGATAGTTGATGATCTACTGGTATCTAATAACAGGGTAGATGGAGTGATTTGCAATGATATGAGGATGTTAGGGAGGACTGTTGTCATAACTTCTGGAACGTTTTTAAATGGAGTTATTCATATTGGTAAAGAAAGCTATAAAGGCGGTAGGTTTGGTGAAAAATCAATCATCACATTAGCGAAAAAGCTAAAATCATTTGACTTTAATATGGGAAGATTAAAAACAGGGACACCTCCAAGGTTAAAAAAAGATTCTATAAACTGGAGCATCTTGGAAAAGCAATCAGGAGATGCAATTCCGCAACCTTTTTCTGAATTAACAGATAAAATAATGCAACAACAAATTCCTTGCTATATAACATATACAAACAAAAAAACGCATGATGTAATAAATGATAATATTAAGACATCTGCAATATATTCAGGAGTTATCAATGCTAATGGACCTAGATATTGTCCCTCTATAGAAGACAAAATAGTAAGATTTAGGGATAAACAACGGCATCAAATCTTTTTAGAGCCAGAAGGACTTGACAGTGATCCTATTTATCCAAATGGTATATCAACATCGCTATCACAAGAAGTTCAAAAGCAGTTTATACAAACAATAGCAGGTCTTGAACAAGCAGAGATAGTAAGATTTGGTTATGCTATAGAGTACGATTACATAGATCCGCAAGAGTTAGAGGAAACCTTAGAAAGCAAAAAAATAAAAAATTTGTTTTTTGCTGGACAAATTAATGGAACAACGGGCTATGAGGAAGCTGCAGGACAAGGGATCATAGCTGGAGCTAATGCAGCATTAAGTTTACAATCCAGGAAGTTTACATTATCTAGAGACAACTCCTATATAGGTGTTATGATAAATGACCTGGTAAATTTTAGTACACAAGAGCCATATAGGATGATGACTTCAAGAGCTGAATATAGGATAAAACTAAGATCCGACAATGCCACAGAAAGATTAACTGGTTTAGGTGTTAGTTTTGGTTTGATATCAGGTCAAAGATTAAGAAAGTTTGAAGAGACTAAAGAAAAAAAAATAAAACTAGAGCAATTTTTAAAGAATAAAAAGATGAACAGTAAATACTCAAATGCTTTTGAATTAATATCACGTAGCAATTTGGGGATAGACAAAATAAAGGAGATGATTACTGAATTAAATGATGAAGATGATAGAATACTGATAAAAATTCTTTCAGAACAACTATATAAAGATTATGAAGCAAGGCTTGCAAAAGATATAGAAATTTTACAGAGTGATAAGGGAATATTAATTCCTAAAAACATTGATTTTAATCAGATTAAAGGACTTTCAAATGAGATAAAATCAAAACTTCTAAGTTGTTGTCCAAAAAGCATAGCTGATATCAAAAGAATACAGGGCATGACTCCAGCTGCATTAGTTGCAATTATAGTCTATATAAAAAAGACATATAAACAAGTTTTAGATGAGTAAAAAAAGTAAAATCATATCAATGATCAATCAAAAAGGTGGAGTTGGTAAAACAACAACATCCATAAATCTGGCAACTGCCCTTAGTATGTTTAAAAAGAACATATTGATGATAGATTTTGACCCTCAGGCAAATTTAAGCACTGGTATGGGTATTGAAGACAGAGAAAGAAACGTTTATAGTTTATTAATTGGTAATAAAGATATTAATGAGGCGATTAATAGGACTTTAATACCAAACATTGATATCATACCTGCTAATCAAAATTTAGCAGCATTTGACATAGAGACGATTAATATCAGCAGTAAGGAATATTTGCTTGATAAGAAATTACAAGTACTTAACAAACATTATGACTATGTTTTTATAGATTGTGCCCCTTCATTCAGTCAACTTACAATTAATGCTTTAACTGCTTCTGATTCTGTGTTAATACCTCTGCAATGTGAGTTTTTTGCTCTTGAGGGAATTGCTAGTATTTTGGAGATTATTGATTCAATTAAATCAAGTTTGAACTCAAAATTAAATATAGAAGGTATAGTGCTTACAATGTATGATAGAAGAAATAGGCTATGCAAGGAGATTGTAGAGGACGTAAGAAAAAATTTTAACAATGCGGTATGTAATCAAGTAATCCCAAGAAATGTGAAATTATCAGAAGCAACCTCGCATGGCAAACCTGCAATATTATACGATAGCAATTGTTCAGGCTCAATTGCATATATGTTGCTTGCTCAAGAAATATTAAATAAACAAAAGGGTATATGACACAGGATGAATTTAAATCTTTAGGAAGAGGATTATCTTCTCTAATTCCCGATAAATCATTATTGGATATGATTCAATCTCAGAAAAAAACAGATATTTTAGTTGAAATACCCATAGACAAAATAACCACTAATCCAAGCCAGCCAAGAAAAGTTTTTAGAGATGATGAAATTTTGGAACTATCAAAATCTATAAAGATACATGGAATTTTACAACCTATTATTCTTAATAAAATCGGTGAGGACAACTATCAAATCATAGCTGGAGAAAGAAGGTGGCGAGCAGCTAAATCAGCGAATCTAAAGACGATACCTGCGATCATTAAAGGATTTTCAGGAAAAGAAAATATTGAAATTTCCTTAATTGAAAATATACAAAGAGAGGATTTAAGCCCTTTAGAAGAAGCTAATATTTATGAGAAATTGATTAATGAGCATAGGTATACTCAAGAAGAGCTTGCTGAAAAAATAGGTAAGAGTCGTAGTTATGTGGCTAATCTTATTAGATTACTAAAGTTACCAGAAAAATTTAAAAAGTTATTAGCTGAAGACAAGCTATCAGCTGGACATGCAAGGTTACTTTTAAATTGTAAAAATCCAGATGAGCTGGTAAAAATTATTCAAGAAAATAAGCTAAGTGTACGGGAAGCAGAAAATATTGTAGCTGATAAAAAGAAAAAATTAAAAGATATTAGTTTTTATAAGGGACTTAAAGACCCAGAGTTAATAAGATTGGAGAAAAAAATAGAACAAAAATTAAATTTAAAAACTAAAATAAATGTAGGAGAAAAGGATAACAGCATTACAATAAAATTTACCAATATGGATGAATTTGATTACCTGATTGCTGTATTATGCAATGATATGGAATTAAAAATCTAATAATAAAAATAGTAAAAAAATATGG
>CAZJPD010000050.1:0-5301 GCA_964547795.1 uncultured Candidatus Midichloriaceae bacterium
GATTAGCACCGAGCCTCGTTCCTCGGCACGGTTACTAATCCTTTGTCTGTTAGGTTTTTTTATTCCATATCAATCAAAGTGTTTATAGTGCCGTTCATTTGCAATACTCAACATCTCTTTATCTCCAGAGCTATCACCGTAAGCATATATAACACTGTATTTTTCCAAGTTGTATTTTTCTTTAATTCTATTTACTTTTTCTACACCGTAGCAGTTTTTGGTGGCAAATTTACCTGTAAGTTTTCCATTTTCTATTTCAAGACGGGTAGCAATTAGATCAATATTATTTTTATCGCACCATGGTTTTAGCCAGGACTCTATGGCAGCAGAGACTACGACTACTGTATGACCTTGTTCTTTGTGCCATGCGATCTTTTCCATGGCTTTGGCACGAAGGATGGTATCAATGTGGTTTAGGGAGTACTCCTGGGCAACTTTTTGGAACTGCTGCTCATTCATTCCTTGAAAGAAATAAGAGAGCATATATTGTTTGGCTTTGTAGTTAGGGATGAGTTTTAGCTTGTAGGCGATTAGCATAGGGGATAGAAATATCATCCCCCATAGTGTTTTTATATCACCAACCGTGTAGCGGATGAATTTGATCAGGCTATCTTCTGTGGTAATGGTGCCATCAAAGTCGAATAGTGATAATTTCATAACGAAGTCAATTAATATCTTTAATTTTATAAACGTAATATATTCCATCATTGAATATTTCATTTAATAAGTCACAATTTAGCATCTTTTTTTCTTCGCTAACAACGTGTGTTACACCATACCGATGTGATATTTCATACAATACCTGACATTGTTTTTTTGAACCCGTACTGTAAAATTCATTGGCAAGTTGTAGTCGACTATACCAATCTATAACCTCTACATCCTTATAGGGGTGTGTTTTCTCATCAACTAATATTCGAGCGCCAGTTTGCAGTCTGAAACGTTGCAACCTAGGTGGTATTAAATAGATATTATCTTTCGAAATTGTCTCAGTTACAAATGACATCATAGGTGTAAACTTTGCTTTACTATGGCTCTCATTTTTATCTATTTGTATTACTATTCCAGAAATAAAGGAAAGCACCAGCACAAAAAAAAGTAATTTTCTAATTTCTTTTCTGTGTTTATTAATTATTCGGATATATTTGTGAAATATGTAATACACAACCCCACCAGCTAACAAGAAAGAGCACAAGGGAATTAAAAAACTAGAAATGCGCCATGGAAAAAGCAATGCCAAAAAGTGACTTCCAGTTAAAACCTGAATGAGAGTCAAAGTAATGCTTATAAGAAAAGGTATCAGTATGATGAGCCAAATCCGGCTTCTTCGGAGCACAAACAAAGCAAAACCAACAATAGAAAGTTTAATCAATGTCTCATGACCAAACCATACGTCTACTTTTGCGTGGTGGGGAATACGATAATCAACAAGGATACTCTGAGCCTGCTTTATGCTTTCTATCGATGTTGGTGTAAAAGATAAAAAGGTATAGATAACAACAGGTGCTACACTAATGAGACTGAGCAACCCTACAGAGAGAGCTTTTCTATAATTTTTTTCATCCAAGATAATTATCGTCATATATGACAGCGTCAACGATGCCGCGCTTAACAAATATGTTGCATGAAAATTTGCTGCGACACCCAAAAATATTACAGATAAAAAAGGTTTGCCTGCAAGGAATGCATATACTGATAACAACAAAAAAACGCCAAAGACGCTGGGTTGAAAAACAGGGCCCAAAATATACTGACCTGCTACCCCCGACATAAGCTTACTTAAATCAATAGCAGCTGAGCCCACACATGTAATAACAACAAAGTTTGTTAGATATTCTAAATCTGATCGATTTATCCCCCATACTTTTGAAACAATGCCCATAATGCTGAATATAAAAACCCCTAGAATTATTGCATAATAAATATAGAAAAATAATTCGGGTGCATTTGAATATGTCAGACTAACTATTAAACTAAAAAGAGGAAATGGATCAATTGTATTTGCCATCCAGTCATATGAAAGAAATCCCAAATTGGCATTGGCTAGCCCGTGCAATAAATACGTGTTCTGATTTGAAGAATATAAGGGTGATTGTGTATGGGCTACAGCGAATACAGTAATAAAAACTATCATCAATAACAAAGAGTATTTACTTCTAATGATATTTGTTAGAAAGTTATTCATATTGTTAGAAAGTTTATTCATATACTCATCCTTTTAAATTGAAACTCTGGAATGTTTCGGATGATCAACATCACCCATCTCCACATCCACTTCGTATAAAGTATATTCTTATTTTTTTGCTGAGCCTTGTAAATATCTCCAGCCACCTTTTCAGGCTGTGCTGTCAACTTCTCAGGAAGATCCATTCCTTCTGTCATCTTGGTAGCCACAAACCCTGGTTTCACTGTCAATACATGAACTTGTGCATCGTAAAGCCTATTTCTAAGCCCAGACAGATAAACTGTCAGTGCTGCTTTAGCTGAACCATAGATATAGTTACTCTCGCGTCCACGATCACCTGCCACAGAAGAGATCCCCACCATAAAACCACTTCCTCTCTTTTCAAAGTCATCCGCAATAATATTGAAGAGACTCACTACACCTGTATAGTTGGTATCCATAATCTTCTGGGCTTCACTAAAATCAGATTGAGCTTTCTCTTGATCTCCCAGATAACCTACAGCAGAAATAACTACTAATGGCTTCTCATCCAAACTGTCATAGAAAACTTGATGGCTTTTGTAGTCAAGGATGTCGAGGTCAACTGTCTTTACTGTTCTTTGTGTTCTGATAGTAATGTCATTAGCAAACCCTTCTAACTCACTTGAATTTCTTGCTGCAAGATAAAGATCATGCCCATGTTTTGCATATTCTCTTGCAGTTGCTTTTGCAATATCACTTTTGGCACCAATGATTAGTACATAGCTCATATTATATCCCTACTCTTTTTGATTGGTATGACTGGAACTTAGTGTCCATTTTGTTCTGTTTTCTGTATTGTCTAAAAGTCTCTATCTGTGGATAGCCTTTTTCAAAGGTCTCTTTACTTACTCTGACATCTTTAGTGAGATAGATCCTTCCATTGTATTTAACAACAGTCTCATCTAACTTATCCAGTAGCTCAAACAGACCTTTCTCTATTTTAAAATCCAGCGCCAATGAGTACCCCTCTAGGGGGAATGAGAGCCAGTTATCATTGGCTTTACCGTATAGTTTAAGCACAGCAAGGAGTGACCCCTTACCAGACTTCGAGATAGTATCAAGTACCTCTTTTAAGCCTTCGTAGCTCTCCTCCTTTGGCAGGATGAACTGATACTGGGTAAAACCGTTTTTTCCATAGATACGATTCCAGTGATCAATTGCATCTAAAGGATAAAAGAAAGTATCTATATCGACTACTTGTTTAGAGATTCCTTTTTTTGCTTTACTGTAGTAGAGCCAGTTAAATGCTCTGACACTCCAGTTGTTGAGCGCAAAAGAAGGAAAGTTGAAAGGGATCGTCTTTTGCTTTTTTATTTTGTAGTCTAGCTTGCCATCATCTCTAAAGTCTCCGACCATCAGCAGACACTTACCTGTCTCGTCTCCTTTAGCCAGACAGTCTATCCATGCCACTGAGTAAGGTTTGTTCCTGTGCTCTTCAAAAGCTTCAAAGGTCTCTTTGAGGTTTTTGGTCTTAATGGTTGTTTGGTCTATGTATTGGGAGTTGATCTTCTTTAGATATATTTTTGCATCTAGGATTACACCTGTTAGACCCATACCTCCACAAGTGGCCTTAAAAAGTTCATCATCTTTTTTAACCAGTTTTATCTCACCATTTGGAAGCATTAAATTAAACGCTTCTACACACTCACTAAAACAGCCCTCAATGTGATGATTTTTGCCATGCACATCACTTGCAATCGCCCCACCTATTGTAATCAGTTTTGTACCTGGTGTGACTTTGAGGAACCAGCCTCTTGGTACAAATGATTCCAGAATGTCTGAAAGCAGCACACCTGCTTGAACATGCAGCAATCCACTCTCTTCATTGAACTCTATGAAGTAGTTTTTAGGTTTGACATTGATGATATTGCTACTTAAGGCACTGTCACCATAGCTTCTTCCGTTACCGTAAGGGATAAGGCCATAATTATCATTGATGATCTGTTTAAGTGTTTCTTCTTTGTCAAACTTGAAAACAGTGTTTTTAATTTTAGGATACATTCCCCAGCTCATAAAACTCATGATATTGTTTTCTCCCTATGAATAAACACATACTTTTTATCCAAAAAATATTTGATAACATAACCAATACCTAAACCTATGATTGCACCCAGATATTTCGCATTGGGGTCTTGAAAGATTGTATCAAATGCAATCTCTGTTCCCCAGAAGATGATGGTGGTGAAACCCCCCATCAGTGAATAGAGTCCGAACTTTTTGGCATCATCTTTTTTGTCTTCAACGACGTGGTAGAAGATAAATTTTTTATCTAAAGCATACTTAACCACTAAACCAGCAAGCGTACCGACAAACATTGCCACATAGAGTGAACCAAATTCTGTATAGATTCCAAAGCTGAAATACTGAAATAATAAGTTAAAGAGTGTTGAGATGATTGCAAAAAAAGCGTATTTGACAGCTATCATTAATAGAGTATCCAAGCGAAAGTGAGTACCCATCCGATTAGGGCAAATTGCATAAATCGGTCTTTCAGTACGATCTTTGTGGGTGAACCACTATCTTTTAGAACAAAAGCAACCTGCAAGTACCTCATGATCCCTAAGATAACAAAGAGTGCTGTGAGATAGAGGTATTCGCTGTTCACCCTTGCTACTACTTCAGGTGAGGTGGTATAGATGGTATAAGCAACAATGACTACCGATGCCATAATTGCCATAGCAGTATCAAGGAACTGTAGATTATAGCCATCAATGACTTTACGCATTTTTTTACCCGTATCCATATAGATAAGTATATCATCCCTTCTTTTGGCTAGTGCCATAAATAGAGCCAAAAGGAAAGTCATAATGACGATCCACATAGAAAGTGGGATATTGGTTACGACTGAACCTATAAAAAGACGCAGCACAAAACCAATAGCAATGATACTGACATCAATTATGGAAACATGTTTCAGATAAAAACTGTAGGAAATATTCATTACAACATAGCCAGCGAGCAAACCAGCAGCTTTTAGAGACAGGAAAGCCATGAGAGTAAAACCTGCCATAAATAGTACTGACATAATGATAACTGCTTGTGATTTGCTTATTGCTCCCGATGTCAGTGGGCGATCTTTTTTCTCTGGGTGCCGT
>CAZJPD010000051.1:0-4658 GCA_964547795.1 uncultured Candidatus Midichloriaceae bacterium
AAGGTGGCAAGACTGTTGGTGCTGGTGTTGTTACTCATATTATTCTTTAGTGATACTTAAAAACGCTAATATATACCTATATTTTCTGAGAAATTTATGAAATCTGTCAGTTCAGTAACAAAAGAAAGTGGGTTAATCATTGCTACAGATAAGATGAATGATGTTGAAACTGCGGCAATTGAAATATTGGTAAAAAGTGGAAGCAGAAATGAAAGCAAGGAAAATAACGGCATTTCCCATTTTTTAGAACACATGGCATTTAAAGGTACAAATACTAGAACTGCAAAAGACATAGCAGAAGAATTTGATAAGATAGGTGGACGATTCAATGCCTATACCTCAAGAACTGCCACTGTTTACCATGCTAAAGTGCTTAAGCAAGATTTAGAAAAGGCTGTGGACATATTGACTGATATTTTTCTTAACTCCACCTTCGTAAAAAAGGAATTAGAAAAGGAACGAGAGGTTATATTACAAGAATTATGTATGACCCGTGACACCCCTGATGATATAGCGTTTGATTATTTTCAAGAAACTGCATTTCCAAATCAATCATTGGGTCGTTCTATACTGGGTACGGAGGAGTTTATTAAAAGCTTAACGAGAGACAATCTGATTCATTATTTCAAAAATCAATATTCCACAAAAAATACAATCGTATCAGTAGCAGGAAACTTTGATGTTAGTGTATTAAACGAGTTAATTGATCAAAAGTTCAAAAATTTCCATAACAAAAAAATAGTCAAATGCGAATCAGGGAAATATGCAGGTGGGGAACTGCATGTCAAAAAAGATTTAGAGCAAACTCAGTTTTTACTGGGATTTGAAGGAATATCTTATTTAGACGAGGATTTTTACAATGCTCAGATTCTTTCAATTATTCTGGGTGGTGGCATGTCTTCTCGTTTATTCCAAGAAGTTCGTGAAAAAAGAGGATTAGTATATAATATATCATCCTTCAGCAGTAGTTACAGTGATTGTGGGATTTTTGGAGTCTATTCAGCTGTAGATTCTAAAAATATCAATCTACTAATTGATCTAATTATAGAACAGCTTCATCTTATAACTGAGAAAATTAGCGATGAGGAAATTGATAAGGCAAAAGTACAGATAAAGTCGGGTTTACTTATGGCAATGGAAAGTACCATAGCCAGAGCAAAAAAATTGGGGGCTGACTTTTCAATATTTGGTAGATATATAAGCAACGATGAAATATTAGGAAAAATAGAAAAGGCTTCTATACAATCATTGAAAAATGTGGCTAAAAGAATACTGACAAAAAGCAATATTACTATCACAACACTCGGAAATGTTGCAAATATTTATAATTACAATAGTATCACAGATAGGCTGAAAGTTTGATTTTAATTATGGGGAAAGCCATTACACTTAAGCAGATTGGTGGGGAACAGGTATTAGAAGCTAAAAATGCAGAGATAAATAAGCCAGAAGAAGGAGAGGTATTAGTAAAAAATATTACTGTTGGTATTAGTGAGGATGATGTTTGTCTCAATGTGAATGCACCTTATATAATACCAGGATACAGTGCAAGTGGTGATATTATAGAAGTTGGGGCTAATGTAAGTGGCTTCTCAGTAGGAAATTCTGTTGTATATATGTCAAGAGACATGAAGTGTTATCAGGAGTCTTGTTTAGTTAATACAAATAATTTAATTGCACTTCCTGAAAAAATAAATCACAAAACCGCAGCTGCAGCTTATTTTGCTGGAATGATAGCACATACACTACTTAAACGGGTTTATTTAGTTCGTCCTGAGATAATATTACTCATACATGATGCAACCCTCAGGAATTGGGCATATCTTAGCTCAATGGGCAAATATATTAGGTGCTATACTGATTGGTAGTGTTGATCATGATAATAAAAAGGATTTTGCACTCGAACATGGATGCCATAAGGTGCTGAATTACAATGCTGAGGTTTGGGATAAGGATGTGATGGAAATCACAAAAAATTATGGTGTAAATGTAGTGTATGATCCTTTAGGCAAAAAAACCTTTGATGCTTCCATAAGGTGTATAACGAAAATGGGAATCATGGTATGTTACGGAGAAAAATCACGATCAATAGGTACTATAGATATAGCTAAACTATCCAAAAATCACTGTACATTACACGCCCATCTGTATTTGATTACAAGTCTAATAAGATGGAGTTATTACTAACTGCAGATGAAGTTTTCAGTATGATTAGTTCGGGAAAAATAAAAATTAGCATCGACTCAGAATATAGTCTAGATAATATAAAAGAAGCTCATCGGAAATTAAAAAATAATGAAGCAGTAGGGTCGATGATTGCAAACGTATAGCTATATCATTGTATTAATGAACAGCATTATGGTGAACTGACGCCAAATTGATCAGAGCAAAGATGATATATATAGGCGAGTTTGCACATAGAAGCACCGATATAACCACATTATTTACGAGTCTCGCATTTGAAAAAATGATAGTATATATTATTAAGGTATGTAGTAAGTATAATACACTTTCGTTACTGCGACCTTATACGATAAGTACAAGCGTGGCAATCCACTTTTATATAATAATATACCTGGATTCACCACGGTTGCTATTGCAACCTCGCAATGACGAGTATGTATTGATACTATAATGTCTTAACCTTACTGCTCTATGCCTATAGCTTTTATTGCACTCAATTAATGCTACACTTATTCCATATTGGGCTGGGAAGGTCTTTAAGTAAATCTTGGCGTGACATTTCCTCTGATTTAGAGAGACTAAATTTTCTATGGGGAAAGTTTGTAATATTCGCAGTTTTATTTGATATTTGCGAATTGGTACTTTGAAAATTAAACTTTGTTTGTTTTCCGCCTACCAGTTCAACATATACCATTGCTAGGAGTTCGGAGTCGATCAATGCCCCATGCTTATCCCGCTTGTCCAGATTCACATTAAATCTTTTGCATAAAGCATCTAAATTTGCAGGAGAGCCAGGATATTTTTGTCTTGCAAGTAATAATGTATCTACAATCCCACTCATCGAGATTTTTGGCATTCCTGCAAGGAAAAATTCATTATTAATAAAACCTATATCAAATTTAGCATTGTGAATTACTAATACAGAATCTTTGATAAATTCAGCAAAATCCTTTGCGATGTCTGAGAACAGTGGTTTGTCTACTAAAAATTCATTCGAAATGCCATGAATATTAAGTGCAGCCTCTCCAACTTTTCTTTTAGGGTTAATATAGCTATGGAAAAAATTTCCTGTTTTTATTTTATTGATTAGTTCGATACACCCTATCTCTATAATCCTGTCCCCTTGCTTATAATCTAAACCAGTGGTTTCAGTATCTAGGACAACTTCTCTTAAATCTGTCATGGATAATTATTTTGTTCAATGACTGGAATACATGAAATTTATTTTCATTGCAAATCAAATAGTTTGCTTTGTGTATTTTATCCTTCAGTGTCGTTTGATTATTCAATATTGCATAAAACTTCTTCTTGTTCATATTTTTTCTTAATAATGCTCTTTTTAGCATAGTCTTTGGGGAAGAGAATAAGCATATAATATAATCAAAATATTTTTCCCTATTTCTCTCAAATAATAATGGTGACTCAATAACTATAGACCTCGTTCTATAGTACCGTGTCGTCTCGGATAAATTTTTAATTTTACTATGAGTATATGGGTGTATTATACTTTCTAGTTTCCGCATCATTAACTTATCATTAAAAACTATATTATCTAAGCTAACACGGCATATATTCCCATTTTTTAGAGCTTCAGGGAAAGCTTTAGATATTTTTTTCTTTATATAATTATTCTCTTGCATAGCTTTATGTACTACTGAATCTATAGATATAGTTTTGAACCCTCTTTTGCTAAAATATTTTAATGCAAAGCTTTTACCTGAACAAATATTTCCTGTAATACCAATTACTTGCCCTCCCCTTGATAATAATTTCTGAATCATTTATTACTTATTTTGTTTTAAACCTAAAAACCACTGCTCACCTTGCTTTGTTGTAAAAATACCATGTTGTGATAGGAGTTCTTTAAAACTTAGGGCAGGAATTGTATAGTTCAATTCCACTTCCATTTGATCGATACTTGATTGAGTTATGCGGTAACTTTTTAATTCTGTAATTCTGTCCAATTTTAGCTTTATTGCAGACCATACTTTAGGAATTCCCATATTGATCTTTGCTTTAGAACTGAAAATGATATTTTGATTAAAAGATTTAACTCCTTTCCATTCTTCATCTATCTTGTCGAGTAGCTCATTGATAGCTCTGTTAAAGAAGCTTATATTCGGTTCTCCAGCATTCTTATTAATAACCAAATATTTTATTGTGTCTTGATCTGGATTTAAAATCCTGATCGTAAATTCTAATTGAGTTTTATTCATTTCAGCAAAAACTATGATTAAATCTTTGGTATTATATTCTTTAGCAATTCGTTTAAATTTACTGTATGGATCAAATAAACACGTTAATTCGTTTTCCAGCCGCAAAGCAAGGCTATCAGTAAATACCTCAATCTTTAACAACTTATAGTCGTCATCTAAATTCAACCACTTATATTTCCAATCACGATTCGGAAATGTTTCATCTTCGTAAAAAATAGGAATAAACAAAATTTTATTTGAGAATTGTGTTTTATAACG
>CAZJPD010000052.1:0-4266 GCA_964547795.1 uncultured Candidatus Midichloriaceae bacterium
TATAAAAGAGCAAGATTCGTTCTTATATTGTATTCATCATCTTGAGAGCTATCATAAAGCTGTTTTTGTAATGCTGTTTCTATCTTCTTCAATTGTGTTAAAATTTTTACGTATGGCCTTAAAGTTAGTATCCCAGACTTACTTTAAAATTGTTGCAACCTGGAAAATCCAGATTTTTGAAAAAAGCTTATATCCTTTTGTATACCATATTTAGAGGAAATATTTAAACCTGATTTTGAAGTAATCCAAAATAAAACATCACTTTTATTTAGCTGAAGGTTGTCAGACTTTTCCCTTATAACAATCCCCTGTATACTTTTCATAATATCCAAATCTATGAAACTATGTGCATTCTCTATATTGTATTGTACGTTATTTGTAGCTAGCGCATGTATCTTGTCCCCTACTATGGGGTCAACAAAGGAAATAAGGCTTGTGTTTTTCAGATTCTCAATATTGAACTCAAGCCTTGGAGTTACTACATCAAAAGGTCTGGATATTATGTCAATATTAGTAGTCTTAACGTTATAATCACTTATACTCAAATCGATAGAATGATCTCTTTTAGACAGTAAAAAATGATTGTCAGCATTAGTTTTTCCATCTAGTTTTAGCATTATACATGAAGCTTTGTCTCCTATATTAGGCACTAAATAATCTTCCACTATAGTATGTGTTGTAACAACCTTGTCCATAAAGTCATTTAACATATCTATTTTGATAGAACTCTTTTTATCAAATATTACCCACAAATAATTGCTGCTTTTATACACAGCGGTTGCAACGGGTTGTTTCCAAGGAAAACTGATTAAAGTTCTATTTATATTTTGCTGAATCGTTATATCTAAATTTGGTATCTCCCCTTCTTTTGTAAGAACTGATATTTTATCCTTTCCCTCTTTTTTTATTTGTTTTCTCTCTTTTTTGCTTTCTTTTTTGTCACTAGTATCAACTTTTGAAAAAGTCTTGACATGTTCCAGTAAGTTGTAGGGAGAATCTACTTCTTTTGCAAAACATATTGAAAGTTCAAGTGATAAAATTATTGCTACCAAATGTAAAAATTTTATCTTATTACAGACTATCAATAACACAAGTAAAGCACGTACAAAATATATATTGATAAAGCTTAGCTTACCTATAATCAATTATCTTGTAAATTGCTAATATCAATTTACGTATCAATGAATTATATTAAAGAAGAAAAACGGTTAGTGCTTGCTATGACATGAGAAAGTTAAATCTTTTTTGGGGTTGTATTCCCCGCAACAAGCTATGGGGATTGCCAAAATTTATTTCAGACATTGTGATTGGGATGGTCTGTGTGAATCACGCATGATGTATCCGTTTTATATTGCTTATACAGTTTGGCATATTCCCCAGCACTAAAAAGTAACTCTTGATGGCTTCCAGACTCTATTACTTTCCCATCTGTTGATAAGACAAAAATCACATCTGCTGTTTCTATTGTAGATAATCTATGAGCGATAACAATAGTGGTTTTGCCTTTTTTTAAGTAATCCAGTGCGAGTTGTACTTTTTTTTCTGAGATAGCATCAAGTGCACTTGTTGCTTCATCAAGCAATAATACAGGTGCATTTTTTAAAATGGCTCTAGCTATGGCTAATCTTTGTTTTTCTCCCCCTGACAACTTCACCCCACCTTGCCCAACTTGAGTCCTGTATTGTTTTGGCAAACCCGTAATAAAATCGTGTACAGCCGCTGCCATAGCAGCATTTAAAATATTTTCATCTAAAGCTTCAAGTCTTCCATACCTTATATTTTCCATAATACTATCATCAAACAAATTAACCTCCTGACTCACAAAAGCTATATTCTTTCTCAAAATGTCTAGCCTTATATTCCTGATATCTACTCCTCCAATACTAACTTTCCCAAAATTTACGTCATATAATCTTTGCAATAAATTTAAGAAAGTACTTTTACCAACCCCTGAACTACCTACTAAAGCGACTGTTCGCCCCTGTTTTATCTCTAAATTTACTCCATTTAATATATTTTGATCAGATTTATAGGCAAAAAAGACATTTTGGAACTTTATATCAAATTTGCATAACTCATTTATGCTTTGATCTTCTTCTAGTTTAATCTCAGGTTCTACATCTAACATTGCAAACAGTCTTTTTGAAGCAGTTAAACCTTCTTGCACAGTAGTGTTGAGCTTAGATATAGATTTTAGTGGTTTATATGCTAATAATAAAGCTGTAATAAAAGAAAAGAAAGCTCCAGGAGTTGTTTCTCCTTCAATAACCTGAATTCCTCCGTAAAAAATAACTGAAGCAAGTGCTACACCACCTAATATTTCCATGAGTGGAGAGGAAGCTGATTCAATATATGCTGCTCTTTTATAGATTGATAAAAACTTATCAAGTATACTCTTTGCCCTGCTGATTTCATAGGCTTCTCTGCAATAAGATTTAATTAGTTTAATATTTTGAAACGTTTCATCTAGCTTGACAGTAAAATCAGCAAGTTTTTCCTGCATATTTTTAGAAATTTCTCTCATTCTTTTTGCCAATTTAACTACAGGGTAAAAGGCTAAAGGAAATATTACGAGAGTTACTAATGCCAGGCTGAAACTTTGATAAAACATAATTCCTATTAATCCAACTAAAGTAAGTACTTCTTTAATCGTTCCAGTAAATATTTCAGAAAATGTGATTTTTAAAACATTAATATCATTAGTAAACCTGGAAATAAGATTCCCCGAAGGATATTTAGTCAGAAACTTTAGGTCAGCATGAACTAAGTGCTGGTACAGTTCAATTTGAATGTTCGCAACTATTTGTTGTCCTGCACGTTTCATGATGGCTGATTCATAAAATGAAGCTACCCCGTTAATAATGGTATTTACCAGTATTACAGGGGGTATAAGATAAAGCATGCTTTTGTCCTTATTGACAAAAATATCATCTAACACCGGCTGTATAAGCCATGCACTGATTGCGGTTGTGCAAGAGATGACTATCATGCAAAAAACAGCAAGTACCAGCCTTTTTAATAGTGGTTTGATATAATTGACGAATAATCTTTTGAAAAGATACCAACCACTGTCGTACTTATTTTTTATCTCATCTTTCACCCTTTAGTCCACTATGCTTTTCCATATTCTTTTCAATACAGATGGAGTATTACTAACTTCATCTTTTTGTTGAGAGGTGTATTTACCTTTGACAATTTTCTTCTGTCCCTTTCCTTGTTTTGTACTATCATCCCTATATTTTCTTAACATATTTTTAGTTCTAGGAGTTTGTACTGGTTTGTATGTTTTTTTTTCATAAAAATTTTCAGGTTCCTCCTCTTTATAATGATCATCGTTTAACGCTAAATTATCAGGCATTTTATACCTTTTATTCTTTATGTTTACATTTCTAAACTTTCCAAAAATAATTCTGTATTCTTCCAATACGATTGAATCGTCTATATATAAATTTATTTGAGTATTGTAAGAATCCTCCAATAAACTTAATTCTCTTTTGTGGGTATTTATCAAGTATGTTACTACATCAGTAGTAGCAAAAATATTTACATATTTAGAAGATTTCTTGGAAAGTAAAAACTTGAGCTTTCCCATTAGTAAAATAGCTATTGAACTTTTCAAAATCACCTTGCCTCTACCTGAGCATGCTAAACAATTGGCTGAATTTGACTCAACAAAGCTTCTCCCAATTCTTTGTCGTGACATTTCTAATAAGCCAAATTCACTTATTCTACCTACTTGTACTTTTCCCTTATCTTGCCAAAATGCCTTTTTTAATTCTTTTTCTACCGATTTCTTGTTCTGTGGATCCAGCATGTCTATAAAATCTATCACTATTAACCCCGACAGCCCCCTAAATTTCACCTGTTTAGCTATTTCAGTAGTAGCTTCTAAATTTATATTTAATGCTGTATTTTCTATGCTATACTCCTCTGTATATGCTCCGGAATTTACATCAATAGATGTCAATGCCTCCGTCACATTTATTATTAAATAACCCCCTGACTTAAATCTTATCCTGTTAGAATAAAGCTCCTGCAATTGACTTTCTACACCATATTTGTAGAGAATAGGAGTTAGACTTATATATTTTTGTAATTTATCAATATTTTTTGGAGTAAAAAACTTTAAGAATTCATGTACTTTTTGATAAGCTTCATGACCAGATACGATAATTTTCTCTACTTCACTTGTATAAAACTTTTTAATCCCATTTATAAGCAAATCTCCTTCTTCATAAATTAGTGCAGGAGCATATGAAGAAATTG
>CAZJPD010000053.1:0-3661 GCA_964547795.1 uncultured Candidatus Midichloriaceae bacterium
TCATTCATTTCTTCCTATCACATTAACCTTTTGTTTTTTTATTACAGTATAAATCGTTTCAACCTGCCAACTTTATATAATATTTTTATGTTGTGAGTTGAATTTGATTTTTTAAGACTCTCTTTTTTCGGTATGATTCCTCTAGTATCTCTCTATCAATATCAAAGCCTCCCATTTTAGCCTCCTTTTTCATTGTTAATACAACTATGAGAAGAAGGCTTGATTTTTTGCTATTTACTAATAGCATTAGTAATGGTGGTCTAGGCTGCCTCTCAGAAATTTAGTCTTATATTTTATCTACTTGTCTTATTGTCCACTCTTTTTGCTCTCAAGGTGTCTTTTTTTGGTGGTCTTAGCTGTTTTTACTCATAAACCTTTCATCATCTACCAGATGTTGCTCAGTTATTGATAAATATAACAATTATTTGCATTAAACATTTTTAAAACCTTCTACCTAAAGATTTAGTGCTATTGAGTTAAGGAAGTATTGGTAAGGTTAATCAACTATTTCTGGCAATTCTTCATTCAACATTACCACCTTACTCTTTAATAATTTCCCTTTTGCCTTGGTTGTTTGGTGCAGTAATAATCCCCTCTTCTTCCATCTGTTCAATAAAAGAAGCTGCCTTGTTGTAGCCTATTTTAAGTCGTCTCTGTATATAGCTAGTAGTAGGTCTACGTTCTGCCAATATAATTTTAACAGCTTGTTGATATAAATCTCCCTGTATATTTCCCACAGAAGGAAATATACTACTATCATCTGCATCATCTAAAATTTGTGGAATATTGAAGTCAATATCATAGTCACTTTTTTTATTTTTCTTTAATTCCTTTACTACATTTTCTACTTCAACATCACTCACAAATGGACCATGTACCCTTGTTATATTTCCACCAGGTGTCATATATAGCATATCACCCATGCCTAAAAGCTGCTCTGCTCCTTGCTCACCTAAGATAGTGCGACTGTCAATCTTTGAAGTCACATGAAAACTGATTCTTGTTGGAAAATTTGCTTTTATTACACCTGTAATTACATCTACTGATGGTCTTTGTGTTGCCATAATCAGGTGAATACCAGAAGCCCTTGCCATCTGTGCTATTCTTTGGATATACCCCTCTATCTCTTTGCCAGCAACTAACATTAAATCAGCCATCTCATCGACAATTACCACAATATAAGGTAGTGCTTCAGAACCTAAATCAATTTCTTCATATATAGGTTCTCCAGTTTCTGGATCAAATGCTGTCTGAATAACTTTTTTAAGCGTCCCCCCCCTTTCAACTGCTTTCAATAATAATTCATTAAACCCAGAAATATTTCTAACACCAAGTGAAGCCATTGCTCTATATCTTCTTTCCATCTCCTGCACAACCCATTTTAACACATCCACAGCTTTTCTCGGTTCTGTAACAACAGGAGATAACAAATGTGGTATTCCATCATACACTGATAATTCAAGCATTTTCGGATCAACCATAACAAATCTGCATTGCTTAATTGTACAAGAATAGAGCAGAGATAAAATCATTGTATTGATGGCAACAGATTTCCCTGAACCCGTTGTTCCTGCAACCAATAAGTGTGGCATTTTAGCCAAATCTGTTATCACTGGCTGACCTGCAATATCTTTTCCAAGAATAAGGGGTAGCCTAAAATTGTTTTTTTGGTAAATTTTACTTTCAACTAATTCTCTTAAATATATTATCTCTCTTTGCTCATTTGGAATTTCGATACCCAACGCATTTTTTCCTGATATAACAGCAATCCTTGTTGAAGTTGCACTCATCGAGCGGGATATATCATCGGAAAGTGCTATAACTCTGGAAGCTTTCGTTCCAGCTGCCGGTTCAAACTCATACAGGGTAACAACAGGACCAACACTATAATTAATTATCTCCCCCTTAATCCCATAATCATTTAATACCTGTTTTAACTTTTCCTGTTTTTTCCTCAACTCACTTTCCTTTAAATGGTAATCAGAATTTGCATTAACCTGAAATTTGTTTAAAATCTCAACCTTTGGTAAAATAAATTCCTGTTCTAAATGCCCTTCCTCTTCTCTAATGGGATTGCTTCCTATACTTACCTTTTCAAAATTCTTTGTTTGTTTACTACCATACCCAGAGGTTAGCCGCTTTTTCTGACTCGATAGTTTTAATATGATATACCTTATTCCTTTTATAAAAAATGCTATGCAACAGTAAGTATATCTATAAACTAATTGCCATTCACCAAAAGTTAGACCTAAACAAAAAATTGTAAGCAGTACAAATAAACAGCTTAATAAAATAAGTAAAACATCTTTTGCAATGTATATTAGCAAAACTTGTTTTAGATAATCTCCAATTACTCCCCCTAAACCAATATTATCTACAACAAAATGTTTTGGTATAAACGCAAGTATTACGGAAAAGGTTGTTATACTGACTAATAATATTGCACTTCTATATAAAAAAAATTTACTTGGAATATTATTTAATAATTTTATTGCAAATATTAAGAAAAAAAGAATTGGTAACATTACAGCATAGCCTATTGTTTGAAGAACGGAGTCTGCAATTATAGCACTGGATTTACCAAAAATATTATGTATTTTTAATGCCGTAGCTTTCGCATTTAGAAATGATGGGTCTGTACTGTGGTAAGTAATAATGGCAAGGGATAGAAAAATTACTGCCACTATAATTAAAAAGGACAATACCACTCTAAAAGATTTTAGGAAAAAATGGGTCATTAAAACTAATGAAAATAATTAATTTTACCGAGTGTGTTTCTCGTTAAAAACACATATGACATCATTCCCATGTCTAAGAGTATATTTAGGTGCTACCCTCCCAACAACGATATACCCGCCATCGACTCGATAATTTATTAAAGATTCACTTCCGTTGGAGTTGACAAGAAATATAGCAGGAAGTTCTGTGTTTAATTCTATGAACTTGAAATATATAAATCTACCACCATCAAAAACTTGTATGGGTTCTATATTTGCTGCATTTCCACTAATTTTATAATCAAAATTATACAATTCAGGTTTTGTCATATCCGGACCACTATTGCCCTCTACATGACGAATTGCAGAATAGCTAATTTCATTAGGATATACAAATTTTACTATAAATGCTAACTTTGGATCATTGATACTGCTAGCATTTTTAGCGTGCATTTCAAAAAAATACATCCTCTTATTTGTAATAACCGTCATATTAGTGGTTGCATCTTCCTCTATGGGTTTTAAAAAAATTCTATTAGCAGATGGAATTATTTGCCAAGAATTCGGTGTTCCCATTGTAATGGTCTGTATTTCCTCTTCCAAAGAAAACTCTATAATTGTCTGATAATAATAATACCCAATGTATCTAAAAACAGCATTTGGAACATAATTTATTATTTTAATCCTACTTTCCCCTCCCATTGGTCTTGGCATGACTACTGCCCTCGATTGAAAGCTATAAAAGATAAGAACAAGAAATAGTAGTAAAATTTTTCTGTAATTTTTCATTATTCCATTATTTTCTCTTGTTTATTATCAAAATCAGTTATTAAGAAATTTAATTTTTTCCCTGAATTTATAAAATCTTTATTTATCGTAGACATTAGAAATTTCATTTCCGCATTTTTCCGAATAGCATTTTCTTTGTTATGCAAGTTATCGTA
>CAZJPD010000054.1:0-3340 GCA_964547795.1 uncultured Candidatus Midichloriaceae bacterium
CAGTTGAGATGTTTATTGACCCTTGTGAAACAGATAGAAAATTTGATGCTTTTAATATTAGTATATCATCTTTTGGTTATGCTAATTTGCAGGTAGAAGATTTTATAGCTCGTAGCCACGGTGCGGTATTAGTATTAAACCCAAAACAGGGTATTACTTTGTCTTTTCAAGAGTTATTATTCTATACAGCTTTTTTAAATTTACAAAAATGGCGTTTTTCTTATGGGGGGTGGGTAACGGAAGACAGACTAAAAAAAATAGCATTGCAGAACATAGATATAATTTGTATAAGGGAAACTAAGAATATTTTCAACGATATTGTATCTTTACTACAATAATGAATTTACTAATAACTAAGACATTAGAAAATTAACTAACCCCCCTCATAAGTTTATGAAAAAACAAAACAGAATACTTTTGAAAATTTCTGGTGAAGCTTTAATGGGAAAGGAAAAGTTTGGTCATGATAATACGATTATAGATCAAATTTGTGAGGATGTAAAAGAAGTATACGATTTAGGCTATGAAATTTGCTTGGTAGTAGGGGGTGGAAATATATGTAGAGGTGCTACTGTTGTAGAAGTAGGTATTGAAAGAGCAACTGCTGATTACATGGGGATGCTTGCAACAGTGATCAATGCCATTGCCCTTCAAAGTAAGTTGGAAAACAAAGGGCTGGATACTAGGGTGGTATCTGCTATCCCCATTATCACAATTGTAGAACAGTATATTAGAAGGAAAGCAGTACGGCATTTAGAAAAGGGACGTATTGTTATCTTTGCATCTGGCACAGGTAACCCATTTTTTACAACAGATACAGGTGCAGTTCTAAGGAGCATAGAAATGAATTGTTGTTTTATTTTGAAGGGTACTCAGGTAGATGGGGTCTATACTGATGATCCTAAAAAAAATACAAAAGCTTCAAAATATAAGGAATTGAGCTATGATGAAGTAATTAAAAATAATCTATCTATAATGGATACAACTGCTGTTACTTTGGCACATGGTAACAATATGCCTATCAAGATTTTCAATATAGGGAAAAGTGGAAATTTTGCCAAAGTTTTACAAAATAAAAGTGATTTTACAACTATTAAATAGGGTATGGATAAGGGGTTAGAAATAATATCAGAACTAAAAAATAAAATGGAGGGAAGCATTGGTTCTTTAAAAAATTTACTAAGTGGACTTAGAATTGGCAGAGCATCAACCGCATTATTAGAACCTATTAAAGTTGATGCATATGGTAGCACCATGCCTATAAGTCAGGTTGGAAGTGTCACTGTACTTGATGCTAGAACACTCATGATTCAAGTTTGGGATAAGGAACTGGCTCCAAATGTTGAAAAAGCTATTCTAAATTCCGGATTAGGTCTTACACCTAATACAGAAGGACAGGTAATGAGACTTTTTATACCTAATTTAACTGAAGAGAGAAGAGGGGAGCTGGTAAAAAAAGCTAATACTTATGGTGAGCAAGTTAGAATTGCCATAAGAAATATAAGGAGAGGAGGACTGGATATTTACAAGAAACAAGAGAAGGAAAAAGTAATTTCAGAGGATGAACTCAAACTTTATATTGATAAAATTCAAAAAATCACAGATGAGTATATAGGAAAAATTGATAGCTTATTAAACAGCAAGTCAAAAGATATAATGGGCATTTGAATGGAGGGTTCTCTTCCTCTGTATTTATGAAATACAGATATAAACTCAATAACAACCAGCCAAAGCTGGTAGGTTGAGTGAAAGTGGGGCTTTAGCATTGCTTTTAGGTGTTGCATTATCAAAATGTTGAGGGTAGATTATAAAAAAGACTAATAAAGAAGCTAATAAATATGTTGTTAGTCTTGATACCTTTATAATATACTGCTAAGTACTTTATTTTTTATTATTTTATAAATAAACCTTAAAAAAGTTATGGGAAAGTTGCATATTATTGATGTTTCTATTGTTGTTGCTTATCTTGTTCTTTGTCTGGTAATTGGTCTCTATAAATCTACTAAAATTAAAAATGTAAGGGATTACACTGTTGGAAACAGAAATTTCTCTACATTAGTAATAATAGCAACTATCTTTGCTACTTTCATGAGTGCCGGCCAAATTATTGGCAAGACAGAGTAAATCTATAAGCTAGGTCTAATTTTTGGAGCAGCTTTATTTTTTACAGTTTTTAACTGGTTCATTGTCAAAGTTGTATATGCGAAAAACATAGGTAAATTTCACAACTGTATTTCAATGAGTGAAATTATGGGAAAGCTCTATGGAAACATAGGGTATCATGTAGCAAATGTTATACTTATAGTAACTGCCATTGGCTGTGTAGCAGTTCAAGTAACAGCAATAGGTTATTTATTTAACTATTTTTTTAATCTCACCTATATTAAGGGAGTTTTAATAGGAGTAGGTATATTAACCCTTTATTCAACTTTGGGTGGTGTTCGTGCAGTAGCATTAACAGACGTATTCCAGTTTTTAATATTCTTTTTAGCATTACCACTGACTTGCGGTTATGCCTATACTCAAGCAGGGGGTTATGGTAATATTATTGAATCTCTTCCTGAGTCCCATTTCAGTGTTTTGACCGATACAAATACTACTTTATTATTTCTTGGTTATATATTTTGGATCATACTGCCAGCAATACACCCCCCTTATGTACAAAGATTATTAATGGCAAAAGATAAGAAGCAATTAGTAAGTTCTTACAATGTACTTATTGTAGCTTCGTTATTCTTTGCTATTGTTATCTTTATTTTAGGGTTTTCTATTAGAGTTATTTACCCAAACATTGATGCAAGGATGGCATTATACCATTTTGTAGGTGATTTGGCCACAATTTTCTATTGGGTTGATGGTAGTAGGAATATTAGCAGTTATAATGTCAACAGCAGATTCATGGCTTAACCCCCCTAAGTGTACTAGTATCTCATGATGTAATAAAAAAGATTTTTCCTCAAATTACAGAAAAAAAAGAATTATTAATGGCAGGGATTGCAACTTGCGTATGCTCCATTCTAGCAGTAATTATTGCCCTTAAGAGTGGTGAGATTTTTAAATTAATAATGCTGTTTGAAGGGTTTTGTTATACAATCATTTTAATTCCGTTTACTGTTGGATTTTTTAAATTTAAAACAAATCAGATTTCTTTTATAGTGGGTGCTGGAGCAGGGTTTCTTTGCACTCTTCTTACAAGGTTATGTGTAGGAGAGTTTGGGGTTATTAGTTTAATGTTTGGCACACTTGGAAGTGCCATCGCTCTATTTACAGCCCATTATATACAGATAAAGATGGGGTTTCTTAAGGTGAAAAAAGAAATGGGTAAGTTTATCTTTGAAGC
>CAZJPD010000055.1:0-2843 GCA_964547795.1 uncultured Candidatus Midichloriaceae bacterium
TTAAATGGTATCTTAATCAACTCTATTTCTCTGCTTTCTAATATATCTTGCAAGATGATTTTGGTTAATTCGGGAATCGTTAGTTTATTAGTAGCAAGAGAATTAATAAAAATATTCCTAACGAGCTCTTCTTTTATTTCTCTAATAAAGGCTTCCTCAGACAATCCATAGCTTTGTATGGTTTGATCAAATAAATCTTTGTTAAATTTACCATTTTTAAAGAAAACAGGGATTTTTAAAATCTCCTTTTTAACCATGTTGTCATCAACGACAATTCCTAAATTTCTTGCTTCAATATATAATAATGCACTATCTATGATTTTATTTGCCAAATATTGTTTGAGAGCAATCATTTCTTGAGTAGATAATTCTTTGCCATACCTGATCTTTCTCTCCTTAATATTATTGCTGATTATCTTGTTCCATTGGGGATATGAATACTCAATATCGCCTATTTTTATTGCATAATTTGCATCTTTCCCTCTAAAAGCATCTCCAAATCCCCAAAAAACAAAAGCCACTATTAATAAAGCTAATAGTAGCTTTGCAAGGTTTCTGAATATACTACTTTGTAACACCCTTCATTTAGATAGGTTTATATCTATAGACTTCAATTGCTTATTTACTTCCGAAACTACTTCCTTGGTTATATCTATAGATGCTTCGCTATAAATGGCAGTACTTTTATCAAAGACAATAGTGATGCCTTTCTCTTTAGCAATTTTTTCAATTATTGCTTTAGTTTTCTTACTCAACGCCTCATTTGCTTCTCTGTATGCTTTATCTAGATTTGCTCTTTGTGCATATAAAACTTTTTCCTCTTTTTCTACCTCCTTATTTAGGGCATCACTTTTTTTGTTATATTCATCAGCAGATAGAACATTTTTTTGCTTACCTAAAGTTTTATATTTCTTAGTAAACTCTTTCTGCATCTTCATTGCATCCTTATCTGACTCTTCAGCTTTTGATTTAATTTTTTCCATTGCAGTTTTAAAAGCTATGGATTCTTCCCCAATCTTATTAACATCAATCATACTAAGCCTTACCTCTGCATGAAGTACCTCTATAAACATAAAAAGTAAAAAAACAGGTAACAATCTTAACATTTTCATTTATCACTCCCTAATTAAAAATTTGTCCCAATACTAAATCGCACTCTCTGGAGTTTGTCAAAGCTTTCTTTCTTGAATGGAATACCATAATCTAATCTGATAAATCCTATTGGAGAATTCCATACTATACCAATGCCATATGATGCTCTAATTTTTTTGTTATCGTGTATGGCATCTTTTTGTAATGTTTCACCTTTACAGCTTTCCTTGTTTTTTGTGTTTTCATCGCAGTCACAATCAGGTTTCTTACATTTATACTTTGCAGCATCAGTGTCATAAAGTGTTGCGAAATCAGCAAAAACAGCCCCTTTCATATCAAATTCCTCAGGTAATCCCAGCGGAAATTGTGCCTCTACTGTTCCTGCAAAAAATGTTTTTCCACCTAAGGCATCCCCTTCTCTTGGATGCTCCTTGTTCTTAACCCTTGGACCAATACCAGCTATATCAAAACCCCGTATATATTGTTCACCAATAAAAAAGCTATCACTAATATTAACATTTTTACTACCAATACCTTTTATATTGCCTGCTCTCCCTACTAAACTCAAAATAATGTCATCCTTGTATAAAGGTCTATAATAACTTGTATATAATTGGTGTTGCAGATATTTTACATCGCCACCTAGACCTGCAACATTTTGACTTAATCTCAATAGATAACCTTTAGTAGGTTTTATTCTGCTATCTAGCTTATCATAAGTAATTGAGTGTCCTACAGATGAAACTAGTGTTTTTCCTGGTTGTGCTTTAAGGAAGAGAGAGGCACTATTGTCTTTAGTGGATTTTTCATGTTTTATTGAATAATGCACATTGTGGTATAAATACTCATTAATTCCGTATCCCATTCTTAGAGTTATTCCCTTATTTTTAACGCTATACGAGCTTTCACTTGTCATATCCTGAGAAGTGGCAAATATATCAAACCCAAGCTCTAAATTTCTATCCATAAATCTTGGTTCTGTGAAGCCAAAGGAAATATCAGAGCTTTTTTTCGCTTTACTGAAATCAAGTTCTACTATTTGTCCTTTCCCTAAAAAATTGTATTCAGAAAGACTTATTGAACCTATTGCTCCAACAGCAGTATTATATCCAATTGCAAAACGCAAAGCACCAGTTGAAACTTCCTTTACTTTCACATCCCAATCTATTTTATCAGGCTCAGAAGTTGGTTTATTTTCAAATTCAACTGAACTAAAGTAGCCAAGATTTGCTACCCTTTGTTTAGACCTTTGGATTTTTGACAAGTTATAAGGGTCTCCTTCATAAATTCTAAATTCTCTTCTTATAACTCTATCGAGAGTCCTTGTATTTCCAGTAATATTGATATTCCTTATAAAATACTTAGAAGTTTCATGAACAATGAATGTAACATCTACAATTTTATGTTTCTGATCTTTATTTAATTGGTGCTCAACATTAGCAAATGTATATCCAATATCCCTAATATGTTTCTTTATTGTATCGGCAGTTTCCTCTATAAGCCTTTCATTAAACAATTCTCCCTTTTTATATTGGGTAAATTTGTTTAAATCCAAATTTTTTGCATCCTTAATTTGGCAATTAATTATCGTATTTCCAAAATTAAATTTATCACCTTCATGGATCAAATAGTTAATTAAAAAAGATTCACCATTAGGTGTAATTTCAGATGCTGAAGAGATAACCCTAAAATCAGCATAACCTTTTTGCATATAATGATCCCGCAACAATTCCTTATCTAATAAAATCCTA
>CAZJPD010000056.1:0-2785 GCA_964547795.1 uncultured Candidatus Midichloriaceae bacterium
TCTTTACCAGATTCACAATACCAGGATTATAAACTTCACAACCTAAATAAATATTATTCGGATTTTCTATAGCCTTTGATAATATGAATTCACCAGCCCCAAATCCTATTTCTAAATTAATTGCTTTTGTCGTCTGTTGCAAAAGTTGTATATCACAACTGTATTCATTTAATAAACTTAACGTTTCCTCATCCTTTATATAACTATTTCTTCTTGATTTATATGAAATGTAGTGAAAGCCTTGATCCATTGTACAGAACAGTAATATGATAGTATATTTTATAAATAAAACAAAATGACACCAATGCCATCATTATTGATGCTCCCAAATAAATTAGAATAATAAATAAAGGGCACTGTTAATAGAACTTGTTATCATTGAATAATAAGCATCAACAGATATTTTTCAAATCTGGATTTAAACTATTTTGCTAACTTACTTTGATATTGCCCATATAAAAAGTAATAAATCGTAAAAATAACTAAACATACCGCTACACTAAACACAGTGCCACTAGGATAGCTGAACAAAATTTGTATCCCTAATAAAATGGCTACTAGTGGCACCCATGGTACAAAAGGACATCTAAAATTTCTCTGCAAGTTAGGTTGTTTGTAATGTAGATATATCGTACCAAAACATACCGCAATAATAGTTAATAATATAAAAAATGTACTCAATTTTAATATTTTTTCCAACGTAAATGAAGCAGCTACAAATCCCAGTGATAACCCTATAAAAAGAGTAGTAAGATGAGGGGTGTGGTATTTTTTATGTATTTTTTTAAAAATACTAGGCAATAATCCATCTCCTGCTATTGAATAAATCATACGTATTATCACATATTGATTTACTAGTATCACGGACGTAATTGCTGCAACCGCTCCTAACTTTACAAACGCTAGAAAAGCAGGTACTCCCATCTTACTCACTGCTACAGCGATTGGTTGGGATGTATTTAAGTCTTTATAATTTACAACTCCTATAAGTACAGCCCCTACAAATATATATGTTATAGTGGTAATTAGCGTAGCACCTATTATTCCTATAGGTAAATTCTTTTGTGGGTTTTTTGTTTCTTGTGCAGCTGTACATACTGAGTCAAACCCATTAAAGGCCAAAAATACTATTGATATACCAGCTATAATCCCTGATATACCATACTCCCCAAATTTGCCAGTATTTTCAGGAATGAAAGGCGTCCAATTATTCACGTCTATTTTTAAAATTCCAATAAGTATAAAGGCAATAAGAATTGCCATTTTTATGAATACTACAATAGCATTGATTATCGAAGATTCTTTAGTACCCCTATATAATACCAGCATAGTCAAAATTGATATACAAAATGCAGGTAAGTTAAATAATGCATACTCTACTTCTCCGTTTGCCCCAATTATTTCATGACCTGTTATATATATAAACTTTTCTGGAAGATGAACCCCATAATGTTCTAATAAGCCAACAAAATAGCTTGACCAACCATTAGCAACAGAAGCAGCAGCTAAAAAATATGCAAATATCATAGAACAACCTACAAGCCATGCTGGAAATTCACCCAAAATGGCATAAGTATAGGTATAAGAACTCCCTGATACTGGAATTACAGAGGCAAATTCTGCGTAACACAACCCTGCACATATACAAACAAAACCACTTAAAGCAAACGACAATATTATAGCAGGACCTGCGTGATGGTAAGCAGCAGTTCCTGTAAAGACAAAGATACCTCCACCTATAATTGCCCCTACTCCCAAAAGTATCAACTGGAATGCTCCTAAACTTCTGACTAAACCTTTTGATGAAGTTGCTTCTCCTTTTAATTCATCAAATGACTTCTTTCTAAAAAATTTTTTAAAACTCATTTTCTATCTAAGTAGGGCAATAAATTAGTTGACACAAATATAGAGGAATAAGTACCAAATGTAATACCAAATGTAATGATAGCCCCAAAACTTTTTAAATTATCTCCTCCAAATCCCCATAATGCAACACATGCAACAAATGTTGTTAAAAATGTCATTACAGTTCTTGATAGGGTTTCATTGATACTCTGGTTAACGATTCTTGGAGTCATCCCAGTTTGTTTGCCCCCCATGTTTTCCCGCATGCGATCAAATATAACAACACTATCATTCACGGAGTATCCGATAATTGTTAAAATTGCTGCTACAGAGGTTAAATTGAACTCATATCTTATAAATACAAAGAAACCTATTGAGGCTATCACATCATGAAATAAGGATAAAATTGCTCCGACGCTAAATTTCCAGTTAAACCTTACTAAAATGTATAACATCACCACAAGCAATGCCCCAAAAAAAGCCTGTATTGCATTTTTTATCAGATCTTTGGTTACTTTTGGTCCGACGTAATCAATCTTAAGAAATTGTGCTCCTTTATCAACTTCTAGGATGTCTTCTTTTATAAAATTTATGTTTTTCGAATCATAGTGCTGATTGGCATTTTGAAGACGCAAAATGATATTGCCTCCTGATAATTGAACGGTTATATCTTTGTTTTTTATCAATAGAAGCTCTTTTATCACTTCTGTGAATTTATCGTCACTAGGGGCTATTTCAGCGATAATACCCCCCTTAAAATCTATTCCTAAATTAAGACCTAACGTAGAATAACCGAAGATAGTGGCTATTATAAAAATAACACTAAATAGAAACCCTACCTTTCTATATGAAAAAAAGTCTATAAACCTTAATGCCATATTTAAAACTATCATTTTTTTTAAATATCACTATAATTTAACTAAATGTGTATTGATAAATG
>CAZJPD010000057.1:0-2613 GCA_964547795.1 uncultured Candidatus Midichloriaceae bacterium
ATGTATAAATCAGGAGATTTTGTGGATGCAGAATTTTTACCCATATCTACATTGCAATTCAGTAATATCTTGCTTATTTCATTGGATAAAAATGTTTTGCCTGATCCAGGTTCTCCATATATCAATAAGGCATGAAAAATATTATTATTCGCAAGCTTTTTTTTGATTAAGTCAATTATATGATCGTGTTTATATCCTAAATCAGTCATACTGTCATTAGCTTAATTCCAGCTTCATTGCTCTATAAATTTTGGCTTTTAGTTTTGCTTTCATCAACTGCAACATTGCTACTTTGTATTTTTAGTCATCCCATTTATCGGTATACATTCTTTTAGTTCTTTCATATTCTTCTTGGGCATTTACACCTAAAGTTGCTACTGGTCTTGCCTCCAGCCTTTTAATACCTATAGGTTCAAAGGTCTTAGCACAAAATCCATAATGTCTTGTTCTAATTCTTTGTAAAGCAGCATCAATTTTTTTCAACAATTTTCTATATCTATCTCTTGTCCTTAATTCAAAACTTACCTCTGATTCAACTGATGCACGATCACCTAAATCCGATTCATTTAAATTTTGTTTGCACAGATTTACCACTGTTTTATTAAATTCACTGAGTAAACTTCTTCTCCAAGATAAAAGCTTTCTTCTAAAATATTCTAATTGCAAATCATTCATATACTCTTCATTGTCTGAAGGTCTATAATTTTCTGGCAGGTCAGTAATTCTATCGGTCATATTCCCTTTAGTGTTACTATGTTATAAAATTTATCAGAGTGATTGCTTTTTTTCATGATTTTTAATCAAAAATTCATTCAACAACCTTATCCCATAACCTGTAGCACCCTTTGGAGATATTTTATTACCATTATCTAACCAATTAACTCCTGCTATATCTATGTGTGCCCAGGAACAACCTTTTTGAACAAAACGCTTTAAGAATTGTGCGGCTGTAATACTACCAGCATCATCCTTTCCAACATTTCTTACATCAGCGATATTAGAATTTATCAGTTCATCATAGTGTTTGTCTAAAGGTAGCCTCCAGACTCTTTCTCCTACCTCTACACCAGCTTCTGATAATTGCTTAGCTAACTCATCACTATTACTGAATAATCCCGCATTATAATGACCTAAAGCCACTATGATAGCTCCTGTTAAAGTAGCTAAATCTATCATAATTTTTGGTTTGAAATTCTCCTGAGTATACCACATCACATCAGCTAATAATAACCTACCTTCAGCATCTGTATTATCGACCTCTATAGTCTGCCCAGACATGGAGGTTATCACATCTCCAGGTCTTTGAGCATGTCCTGATGGCATATTCTCAGCCAATCCTATTGCTCCTATTACATTCACTTTAGCTTTTCTTAATGCAAGAGATTTTATAAGCCCTGTAATTACAGCAGCACCTCCCATATCGTATTTCATCATTGTGATAGAAGGACCAGAAGGCTTCAAGTTAATTCCTCCTGTATCAAATGTCACCCCCTTGCCTATAAAGACTATTGGTTTTTCATTTTTCTCAGCTTGCCTTCCATTCCATTCCATTGTAACAATGTAAGTTCCATTATGACTTCCCTGTCCTACAGCAAGCAACGCATTTATGTTCAATGACTTTAATTGCTTCTCATCTAAAACATTAACCTTTATCCCTAGTTCCTTTAATTCACTACAAATTTTAACGAAAGCATCAGGTGTCAACACATTACCAGGCTCTGAAACTAAATCTCTAACAAAATGAGTCGCATCTACAATTTTTTCTCTTTCAGAAAAAGCACTTTTTACACCTGGATCATTGACATAAAATTCAGCTTCTTTTAAGTATACTTTGTGCCTATCTTTTTTATTTTTGAAATACTTGTTAAAGCAGTAATTCTTAAGTTTTATACCTTCAGCAATATTAATGATAAAGAAACTATTTTGATTCTTTAATTCCTCATTATCAATGACAATATTAGCTTTTGTGATTTTTAGTGAATTTAGTTTGGTAGCAATAACCCCACCTAATTCTTGGGTTCTTACTCTTGTTAATTTTTTAACATCTCCAATCCCACAGAAGACAACTTTTTTTATATCCCCTTGAATTGCTACTGTAGTAGCCAAGACCTCGCCATATTTTGCAGAGAAATCATTAAATAGTTTTAACGTTTCAGTTATCTTTTCACTTTCATTTTTTAAAATTGATGGTAATTGTTTTATATCTGCTATAAAAAAAACATAAATACCAGTTCCCTGAAGGGGGGAGAGACTATAAAATGAGAATTTCATAACTATAACCAGTAGTAAGTTAGACTAGCAGTACTTATACCATATTATGTGGAAATGTAAAATAAGTGAATTGTATTTGTTTTAAAAATTTCTGTACCATGAATGCCCCTTTTGCTAAGCGTACTAGCTATTTGAAAACTTTATTTACCTTATCATTAATTTCGTATTATAAAGTTATAAACGTCCAAATTAAAATAGATGCTATTTTCACAAACATATTTTAAAGATAATTTCGTAGAGTATCTAAAAATTCTGACAGCTACGTTTGTAACCTTTTTTTTTATTATATTTTTGTTCGATTTATTAGAACTACTCCGCATGACATCTAAATATCCATTAAAA
>CAZJPD010000058.1:0-2470 GCA_964547795.1 uncultured Candidatus Midichloriaceae bacterium
TCAATTAACAAAAACCTCGCTTAATATCACGATATTAAGGAGGGTTTGTGCTAAAACTAAAAAACAAAACTTAAACTTATGTATCAACTTATTTTCATTATTTGGTATTAATCGTACTTTTTACTGGGGCTATAGGTATTCATCTGTTCAAAGAAATCTGCATTATTTTTAGAATACTTCAGCTTATTAATTAGAAACTCTATGGCTTCTGTTGTCCCCATAGGATTAAGTATTTTTCTCAACACCCAAACCTTAGCTAAAGTAGATTTATCTATGAGTAACTCTTCTTTTCTAGTCCCAGATTTAGTAACATCAATTGCAGGAAATACCCTCTTATCTGCTATTTTTCTATCAAGTATTATTTCTGCATTACCAGTTCCTTTAAATTCTTCAAAAATCACTTCATCCATTCTGGAGCCTGTTTCTATCAGTGCTGTTGCTATAATACTAAGAGAACCCCCTTCCTCTATATTTCTTGCAGCACCGAAGAATTTTTTAGGTCTTTGTAAGGCATTTGAGTCAACCCCACCACTTAATACTCTCCCAGAAGAGGGGGCTATATCATTATATGCTCTTGCCAACCTTGTTATAGAATCTAATAAGACAGCAACATCTTTTTTTGCTTCAACCAATCTTCTTGCCTTTTCTATTACCATTTCAGCTAGTTGAACATGTCGATGAGATGGTTCATCAAATGTGGAACTAACTACTTCTCCTTTGACTGATCTTAGCATATCAGTTACTTCTTCTGGTCTTTCTCCTATAGCTAAAACCATTAAATACGTATCAGGATAATTTTTTGCAATAGCATGTGCAATATTCTGTATAAGCACTGTTTTGCCAGTTCTAGGCGGAGCTACAACCAAAGCCCTTTGTCCTTTTCCTAAAGGAGAAATCATATCAATAATTCGCCCACTCAATGTACCTTTAGTACCATCCAGGGGCTCCAAACCAATTCTTTTTTGCGGGTAAAGGGGGGTTAAATCTTCAAATGGCACTCTGTGCTTATTTCCTTCAGCTGGCTGGGAATTTACAGTCTGTACATTAACAATAGCAAAATATCGCTCTTCCTTTCTAGGTGCTCTGATTAAACCTGTTATAATATCTCCGGTCTTTAAAGCAAACCTTCTAATCTGATTGGGCGATATATAGACATCATCAGAACAGGGTATATAATTTGATTTTGGAGACCTTAAGAAACCATATCCGTCAGAGAGTACCTCTAACACTCCTTCTCCTATAATTTTTATACCTTTTTCAGCATAATTTCTCAGAATAGTAAACACTAGGTCATGCCGGTTCAAATTATTTGGGTTTTTCAGAGTAAGAGATTCAGCCAACTCCATTAATTCGCTTGGAGATTTATTCTTAAACTCACATAGGTGCAATATTTCTGTAGTGCTGTTATCTAAAGTATTACTTTCTTTTTGTTTTTCACTATTATCTTCAGAAGTGTTTGAAGGTGTTGACTCTGCAGAATTCGAATTTTCGAATCCACTATTAACTTTCAATTTAAATCTTGATTTTTTAGGACTATTTTTTACAAACTCATTGGTATTTTCTGTGATATTTATATTTTGTCCAGTATCTACAGCACTGAGTACACTTTTTGTATCTATATTTCTCATTTCAGCTATTTCAATTGATTCGGATTATAATCGAGGTGAAAAATCTTAACTATCCGTAAAAACTTTAGTAAGAACCCCACAACAACATCACCAGCAATTAAATTATAATCTAATTCTCATTATATGTCAACAGTAGTTATTGAAAAAAGTAATGAAGTGTTATACCTTGAGGATTTAGTGGTTATGGTTTGTGCTATATGCAGGATTGAATCCTGACTAGTACAAGGTCAAGGATTCAAATCTTTTGGGTATGCTATAAATTTTAAGGGAGTATAAATGAGAAGAGTATTTCTGTTAGTAATGGCAACAATATTAGTGTTAATTGGTGTCAATTTTGTTCTCAGGTATGTACATATAGGGGGAGTTAAGGATACTATTAAGGTTGTGTCAGATTAAATTATCGGAAAATGGTCTAAAACTTAGCCACAAGGAAATACGTTATGATAGCTTTGTCTTTTGGAAAGTATACGGACGAATCGTAAATCCAGTATTACTTTAGGAAAGGTAGGGATATTCAGATGAATCAAGTTTTGAGTATATTGATTTCAGCAGTGTACTGATAAACAAAAAACTCAGCATGAATTTATCCAGCAAAATCAATACCCTGATAAATGACCCCGAAGGAAAGTATTAGTATATCTCTACATTTAGCACCAATCCACAAGTTGACATAAAATTTAATGGGTATTTTATGACCAATAATAAATTTTTGCGAACCAATGAATTAAGAGAGTATTTTATAAAGCACGTTGACTATCTCCATTATTGTTCTTCTGGACACAAAACAATCAAAGTAAATAAGAACATTAATAGCGATGAATTACTCTACACAATAGGGAATT
>CAZJPD010000059.1:0-2045 GCA_964547795.1 uncultured Candidatus Midichloriaceae bacterium
ATATGTATTAAACAAAAATGCTCGTTTTTCCATAGAAGCTATTCAAGAATCACTAGTTCATGAAATAAGTAATAACTATAACTTATTGCAAGCGTGAAAAGGAGTGAAGTTGAAGAAGATAGGTTGTTTAAGCTTTCTAATAGGGTGTTGAGGAAGAAAAAGCTTTGAGGTCAATGAGGTTATACCAAATACCGAAAATGAGCTTGATTTAAATATCTATCAAGACATTTTAAATATTATTACACAAAGGTTTGGACATATTATTAATTGATAGTAATATAACCTTTACTCTTAAAAAATAACAGAGAACTAGGTATACAATTAGCCCTATTGATATTTCTAATACCAAAAAAAGATATTTATTAAGCAAATAAAAACTATTTTTTAAGTACCATAAAGCTAAAATCATAATCATGGAAGCAAATAAATATTTTGTACTTTCCACCATAGTTTTGCTGTAAAGTTTAAAACCCAATTTTCCTCTTGCAAATACTAAAAGCAGAATAAAATTAACCCATCCAGAAATAGAATTTGCAATTGCAACCCCAAAATATTGCAAACTGTTCATAAGTAAAACGCTAATTATAAGATTTATTAGAATACATATACCTGCTACCACGACAGGGAGTTTAGTATTCAGTTGAGCATAGAATTTTGTCTGAAATAGCTTAGTCAATATAAATGCTGGTAATCCGATACTCAGCAGTAACAACGTTTTTGCTGTTTCTATCGTTGAGTTGTGAGTAAACTTACCCCTTTCAAATAATACACAAATGATATCTTGGGATAAAAATAATAATGCGATGGTTGTAGGTATAGTTAAAAACATGACTAGATTTATTGCATCATTTTGCATTTTTATGGATGCTTCCTTTTTGTCAGGTTTCTTTGCAAGTGCCGGTAACAACACAGTTCCAACTGCAGTACCAATCAACGCAAGGGGCAATTGCACTATTCTGTCTGCATAATAGATATACGACAAGCCTCCAGGAAAAAAAGACAGCACTATTACACTTACCAAAGCATTGATATGTGTTACTCCTGAAGCAATGATGATAGGAAGCATACTTTTAAGTACTCTTATAATTTTTACATCAATTTGCAATCTGACAAATTTCAACTTGCAACTATGCCTAAATAAAAAATAAACCATCCATAATAACTCTAAAACACCAGCAATCAATGTTGCTACGGATAAAGTATGAGCACTTATTTGAAATCGATCGAAAAAAAGCAATACCAAAACAGTAGTTAAATTTAAAATAGCTGGAGCTATAGCAAATGGAAAAAACTTATTAAAGCTGTTTAAAATCCCTCCATAAAATGCTGCTAAAGAAATAGAAAATAAGTATGGAAAAGTTATTCTGCCAAATAGTACGGCCATATTATATACGTAAGTGTTATCTCTAAATCCTGGTGTGGTATACCATATAAGTTCTGGCATCATTATAATTACTGAAAGGCAGAAAACAGCTAAAATGACTAATAGCAAGGAATGTATTTTAGATGCGAAGACAAGGGCTTCTTTTTTCCCTTTTTCCTGTAGTATTTGGGAAAATTCAGGCACAAAAACTAAGTTTAATGCTCCTTCTGCAAATATATTTCTAAACATATTTGTAAGTCTAAAAGCTACAACAAAAGCATCGTTTAAAATTCCTGTACCAAGCTTTGTAGCAATAACCATATCCCTAATATAACCAAGCACTCTTGAAATTAAGGTGCAAAAGCTCACTATAAACGTAAATTTAACTAACTTGTTCACTTTTTCTATTGATTAATATAGCTATGATCATTTAGGTAATGACAATATATTATCATCATGATGGTACTTATGCAATTTGTAATCATGAAGAAGCAACAGCAACCATGGTGATTCATTTTTATGGATTGCCATGCCTATAGCAAAAGCAAGAAAGGTTAAGGCATAAAAAGCCCTCACAACTCTCGTCATCACAAGACCGCAACTTCTTACCCCCGTCATCACGAGATCGCAACAGCGATCGTGGTGATCCAAAGATTGCCACAGTCACTCTACGAGTTCGCAA
>CAZJPD010000060.1:0-1671 GCA_964547795.1 uncultured Candidatus Midichloriaceae bacterium
TAGAAACATCTTCTAAAAATTTATCTGTAAAATTTTTCTTCAGCTCATCTTTTGAAAAACTGCTTATAACTTTCATTTGATTTTTATTATTCATGCCTTTTTTTTGCATTTTTTGCACAAGCTATGTCAAACATATACATATATACTGGTACTACAGTACCATAAATAACGACTTAGTACACTGAAGAATGTTTAAGTACAATAGATAATATGACCTGACTAGCACCTTAAAAATGATATAAATTACTAAAAAGGACAGAAATACAACACAGAATTGCATTAATATAATAGTATTCATAAAATGCGAAATGGATTTGATTCATAATTTATATTAGAAGAGAAATAAAAAAACGTACTAATCCAACATATTTGCAATATTTGGTAATATTTTTTCACTTAAAATATTTGTATTTTTGCTTTATTTGCTTAAGGAGCAATGAGAATACAAATACTTTGGGTTGTTAAATAAGTGGATTATCAGCAAACCGTATGCAAAAGCGGCATTCTGTCCGGCATAGGGGTACACTCAGGAGAAAATATAAGTTTAAAAGTTACCCCATTGAGGGAAGATTCAGGGATTATTTTTAAACGTAGTGATATATCTTCCAATAATACAATTCCTGCTAAATTTTACAACGTAACAAATACCAAACTATGTACGGAAATTGCTAATGATAGTGGAGTTAGAATTGGAACGATAGAACATTTAATGGCTGCACTTTGGGGAATGGGAATTGATAATGTATTAATTGAGGTAACCGGTCCAGAAATACCTGCAATGGATGGAAGTGCTAAGGACTTTATAAGATTAATTAAAGACTTGAGGGTCAAGAAACAGTTTAAAAAAAGAAAAAAACTTAAAATACTAAATACTGTTAAGGTCATTCATGACGACAGAGAAATTACAGTAAGTAATTCAGATAGTTTTGCTATGGGTTTTGCTATAGATTTTGAGCACAAATCAATAGGTAAACAAAATTGTAAATACACAAGCTTTCAGGAATTTGAAAAAGAAATAGGTAATGCAAGGACTTTTGGCTTTGTCAATGAAGTAGAATATTTGAAGAAAAGGGGGTTGGCAAAAGGAGCATCTCTTGAAAACGCTATAGGTCTTGATAATAGCGGAGTGATGAATCTTGGGGGGTTAAGATATAAAGATGAATTCGTTAGGCACAAAATACTGGATTGTGTGGGTGATCTCTTTGTATCTGGTTATAGAATAATAGGTGAATTCCAAGCTAAAAAAGCTGGGCATAGCTTAAATAATAATATATTAAGAAAAATATTTCAAATACCTGGAGCTTATAAAATAGTTTAGCTATTATACAAATCTGAGTTTGATAATCTCTAGGGAGGCAAGAAGAAAATCATAAGGCAATAAGTTTAAACTTTGTTTTTTAGTTTGAACACAAATCTTTCTTAATATTGAGATATTAAGGGGGGTGTTAATTGGAGAAAAAAGAATGCCAAATTATCAACCAAAAAGTTCTTTTATAATAATCTTAATATTAACTATAGCACCTTTATCAGTAGCGTATATAGCTGAATACTTATTTAATATTATTCCTTGTAAGCTTTGTATATACCAGAGAGTTCCGTATATTATTATCGGTTTACTTTCTATGGCAAATCTAATTTTGCCACTTAAAGAAACATACAGTAAGTATAGTT